>CAZBOK010000325.1:0-5376 GCA_964493525.1 uncultured Phycisphaeraceae bacterium
CGGCAGCAAAGGAACTCGCGGGATCACGCTCGTGGCGGCGAGAAAGGTCGATCAGGACGTTTTCGTCACTGGCTACAATGACAAGTCGGAATACTCCTACTCGGATCTCGTGAAGCGAGCCCGCCAGGAGGAGTTGCGCAACAAGTCGCTCGAGGACTCCGCGGAGAGTCCACCGTCCGGGGCTGCGAACCCGGCGAAATCGGACGGCGACAATCACTGAGCGCGGGGTTTTCCCGCACGGAGGCATCCGGTGGCCGACCAGTTCTTCTCGTTCGAAAAGGTCCTTCGCGAACTCCACCTCGAAGAGGAGGAGTTGAAGCGCCTCGTGTCCGAAGGCGAGATCCGCGCCTTCCGTGACGAGGACAAGATGAAGTTCAAGAAGGAAGACATCGACCGCTTCAAGACCAAGAAGAACTCCGACTCGCCGACGATCGAGTCGGGAAGCGGGGAGCTCACCGAGGAGTTGTTCGGTGAAGAGGAGGCCGGTGCCGGCGATGTCGGGATGGTGACGCAGCAGATCCCCGACAAGTCGTTCCTCGAGGAAGAGGAAGTTCAGGAGCTCGAGCCGGCGAAGCCGGCGCGCGCGGAGAAGCCCGCGGCGCGACGTCCCGCTCCGGCTGCGCGTCCCGCTCGTCGCCGCGTCGAGCAGACGACGCAGGTCGGCGAAGGGATGCTCGTCCAGGTGATGCTGATCCTGAGCGCCATCGTGCTGCTGTACGCGTCGCTCGTCGTGTTCAACGCCGCGGAGGTTCGGCCCACCGGCCTCTCCTCCGGTTTGGCGAGCTGGGTCGGCGACACGTTCCTGAAGAAGTGAGTGCCGCGGCGATGCGGGCGATCTCCCGATCGCGCGTGCGCCCGACCCTCGCGGATGCAGAATGAAGAGGGCGGCCGATCCGGGTGTTCCGGATCCGCCGCCCTCGTGAATACAGGTCTGTTCGACAGTCGAATCGGTGCTGGATACCGGGGTCATTTATCCGAGATCGCCGAGGCGAAGAGCCGGACTCTCGCACTCGGGACCGCTCGGGGAAGGTTCAAGAAGAAACATGGCGAGTTCACGGTGGATCCTGATCGGGATGGCGTTGCTCCTGCCGACCGGTTGCGTGTCGCGCGGGAAGTATTCCGAAACGGTGGACGAGCTCTACAAGACGCAGAGCGAGTTGAAGCGTCTGCGCGAGCTGTCTGAGGACTACGGCAACCAGTTGTCGAGCACGCGCGACCGCGCGACGGCGCTCGAGAACGAGAACGGTCAGTTGCGCAGCAGCGTCGAAGCGAAGGACCGGCAGTTGGCGGATCTGCAGCAGCAGCTCGCCAACAAGCCGCAGGTCGATCTCGGCGACGGCATCTCGGTCGTGAACACGACGAACGGCGTCATCCTCCGCATCGAGGACCGCGTGCTGTTCGACTCGGGTCGCTCCGAGCTGAAGAGCTCGGGCAAAGCGGCGGTCACCAAGGTCGCTGACCTGCTGCGCGCGAACGACCTGAAGCTCGAGATCGCGGGTCACACCGATACGGACCCGGTCCAGAAGACGAAGAAGGTCTATCCGCGCGGCAACATGGAGCTCGGCGCGGATCGCGCGCTCGCGGTGTTCGACGCGATGCGCGGCGCCGGCATCCCCGAGGCGCGCATGTTCGTGTCGTCCTATGGCGAGTTCGATCCGGTCGACGCGGCCGACAAGGCGAAGAATCGGCGCGTCGAGATCCGCGTTCTCAAGGGAGCGCAGTGACCGAGCGAGCGTGAGGTCTCTCGCGCACCGGCTCCGACGAACGGCGGCGAGTCCCGAGAGGGGGCGCCGCCGTTCGCGCGTTCTCACCGCGCTCGTCGCTCTCGCGCTCGCGGGCTGTGAGCGCGCCGGCACCGTCGCTGCGTCGCGCGACGACGCGCTGGCGCGGCTCGACTCGATGGCGCTCGTGTTCGTCCCCGGGCCGATCGGGTCGGATGATCGGTCCTACTGGATCGATCGCTTCGAGGTCACGAACGCGGCGTTCGCGGAGTTCGAGGCGGCGACGCACTACCGGCCGGTCGAAGATGCGGGGTTCCTGCTGCAGTGGGGAGGCGCGCCGCGGCCGGCGGACGAGCGGTTGATGAATCATCCGGTGACGTTCGTGTCACGCACCGACGCGTTCGCGTTCGCGTCGTGGCGCAAGGCGGAGCTTCCGACCGCGGACGAATGGGAGCGCGTCGCGCGCGAAGTCCTCGGCGGCCAGGGCGAAGCCCTCAGCCGCTTCTACATGAACGCCCGGGAGACCGGCATCGGCGGCACGGCGCGCGTCGGCACGTTCGAGAGCGGTCGCACGCGGTCGCCGAACGTCTCGCCCTCCGTGTACGACCTGCTCGGGAACGTCCGTGAGTGGACCGCGACGGACGTCGGCGAGGACGGACGCGCGGTGACGAAGGGCGGCTCGTTCGCCGATCCGGTGCGCAACATCCGGCCCGATGCCGTCACGCTCGAGGAGGCCGACAACCGCAACCACGCGCTCGGATTCCGACTCGTCGTGCGCGACGCCGCGCGCATCGTGCGCGACGCGCTCGACAAGATGGCGACGCTCGATCCGGCGCCGCGCGCGCGTGCACTCGACCGCTTCGCGGAGTTCGGCGTCCCGCTCGCGCGGCTCGTGAAGCGGATGCGCTTGAACGAGGCGATCACGGCACGCGTCACGACCGACGACTCGGAGTCCGATGTCTGTGTCCCGCTCGCCGACGGCCGCGTGCTGCGGCTCACGCGGGAAGGGGACGCGCGGTTGCTCGACGGCGATCGACAGCTCGCGTTCATCTCGAACCTCGGCGAGTGCTACCACGCGCGCGCGGCCGACCTCGACGGCGACGGCGTCGCGGAGGTCTATGCCGCGGCGGAAGTCGCGGCGGACGTGGCCCCGGACACGATCGACGACCGCATCGTCGAGACGATGCAGGACGGCACGGTCACGATGCGCGACGCGGCGACCGGAGCGCCGCTCACGTGGGCGAACATCGACGGCTCGCTCGCCGCGGACTTCCGCGATGCGTTCGGTCCGCCGCCGAGCGCGGCCACCAGCGACACGTGGTGGCACGTGCCGCGATTCCGTCAGACACTGCGGCGCATCGACGTCGTCTCCGACGCGCTCGTCGTGCGTTGGGCGACGATCGTTCCCTACTCCGACGTCGTGTTGCCGATCGCCGCGCGGCACCAGATCCTCGTTCCCGCGATTCTGTGGACCGGCCGTGAAGCGGATTCCGTCGTGGCGCGTCGGATCCTCGAACTCCACGTCGTCGACCCGGCCACCGGGAAGTCGACGCGGCTCGGCGCCGTTCCCGGCGGCGCGGCGTCGCTCGCGTTGCTGTCCTCCGCGCCGCCGACGCTGCTCGTCGTGGCGGATACCGGTCACGCGCTCGTCGTGACCGCTGACGGCGAGTCGCTCGTCGCGCGCAGCGTTGATCGCGACCCGTCGCATCCGAGCGCGATGCTCGCGATCGGCGCATCACCCGACGGCGGCACACTCTCGCGGTCCGGATCCTCGACGGCGGGCCCGTCGCTCGAAATCGTCTCGTTCGACGCCACGGGTCGCGAGCGCGCGCAGCGGTCGCTGACGGCCGGCACCGACGCGCCGCTCCGCATGATTCGTCTCAGCGCTCCCGAGCTCGGTCGCGGGGCGTTGGTGCGCGAGGGCCAGGGACGCATCCGGCGGCTCGATGATCGACTCGCGGATGCGTGGGCGGCGGATGGGCTCGCTCACGTCGACATCGGTTCCGTGGAATCGATCGTCGCGCACGCCGCGGGAGGCGGAGCGCGCATCGTCGTTCCGCTCGACTTCGACGGATTCGCGTCGATCGACCTCGCGACGGGAGCAGTGCTCGACCGCTATGCCGCGCCCGGAACCGGGCTCGTGAAGTTGATCGCGCTGAACGGCGGGCGCGGCGAGATCTGGGTCGGGTATCGCGACCAAGGGCTGTATCGCGTTCCGCTCGGACCGCGAACCCCGGCGAGCGCCGCCGCCGCGGAACTTCTCGATCGCATCGACGCAGCCGGAACGCGCCCGTGACCGACGCGCGAGCTCGGCCGACGCTCGCCGCGATCAAGTCGGCGCTCGAACGAACCGGCATGCGCCCGAGCCGCCGGCTCGGGCAGAACTTCCTCACGGACCCGGCGATCCTCGCGCGCATCGCCGGCGCCGCCGGCGTCGGACCGGAAACAGTGGTCCTCGAAGTCGGCCTCGGCCCCGGGACGCTGACCGCGGAACTGCTCGCGCGCGGCGCGCGAGTGGTGTCGGTGGAGATCGACACGCGCATGGTCGCGATCGCGCGCATGCTGCTCGGTTCGCCCGAGCGGCTGACGATCGTCGAGTGCGACGTGCTGGAGTCGCGGCCCGCGCCGTCCGTGAAAGTGCGCGCGGCGCTCGCGGCTCACGGCGTGGAGCCGGGGTGCGCGCCGTACGCGTTCGTCGCGAACCTCCCGTACCAGGCGGCGTCGCCGTTGATCGTCGATCTGCTGTGGTTCTTCCCGCCGAGCGTCGCGTCGGTCCTGGTCCAGAAGGAGGTCGCGATGCGCCTCGCGGCGGCGCCCGCGTCGGACGACTACGGACCGTTGAGCGTCCTGGTCCAACTGGTCGCCCGCGTCGAGACGGTGCTGACGCTGAGACCCGCCGCGTTCTGGCCGGTCCCCGCGATCGATTCACGCTGCGTGCGGATTTCTCCGCAGTCGTCCGATCGCGTCCGACGGATCGGCTTCGCACCGATCCGGGCGGTGGTCCAGGCGGCGTTCCACGCGCGCCGGAAACGGCTGCGGAACTCGATCCTGTCGGGACTCGAAAGCGTGCTCCCGGCGGCCACCGTCGAGGCGCTCATCGAGCAGAAAAAAATCGATTGGGACCGCAGAGCAGAGACGCTGGCACCGATGGAGTTCTTGGAGCTCGCCGAGCACTTCGCTCCGGCCTTGTCGGGCGCGGCGGGGGCCTCCTCAACGTCGAATGGCGACCCGATTTCCGATTGACGCGCGGAGCGTCCGGTCGGTTTGACCGCCTTCGAAGTCCGGGGTAAGCTCACGCGGCCAGTTTCCGACGGTGCGAGTGCGAGGTGCACTGTCGGCGAGCGAGCAGGTCGGTGGCGAGTCGCGGCGGTTCCCGGTCGTTCGCAGCGCGCGCAGGAGAGAGATTGCAGTGGCGCCCCTGGGTGGAGATCTCGCCGAACGAGTGAAGTCGGCGGTCGACATCGTCGAGGTCGCACGCGGCTACTTTCCTCTGACGCAGCGCGGTGCGAGCTTCCTGGCTCTCTGCCCGTTCCACTCCGAAAAGACCCCATCGTTCTCGGTGAACCCGGGGCGACAGACCTTCCACTGTTTCGGCTGCAAGAAGGGCGGAGACGTCGTGACGCTGGTGATGGACATGGAGCGCTTGAACTTCCGG
>CAZBOK010000326.1:0-5361 GCA_964493525.1 uncultured Phycisphaeraceae bacterium
TGATGTCCGCGACCCCCGGCCCGACGCCGACGCCGTACGGCACGCTCTGCGTGGGCTCCCCGTTCGCCGGCATCTTCCCGTTCGTGATGCCGGCGCTCCGCGTCGAGATCCCGCACGTCGTCGAGTGCGTCCCCGCGATCATCGGCGTCACCGGCTACTTCCAGTTCCTTGCCAAGGCGCCGAGCGACCCGATCGTCCGCCACTCGAACGACCAGACGATCACGATCATCGACGGACCGTGCAACGGCGACATCCCGCCGGGCGACTTCGTCACCTACACCCAGGGCGCGTGGGGCCAGGGCTGCCACGGCGGCAACCTTGGCTGCGTGCGCGACGCGAACTTCGCGTCGGTCTTCCCGAACGGGATGATCATGGGCGATCCGGACGGCGTCGACGGTGACGGATTCTTCGCGATCGTGATCACCAGCGCGGCCGGACTCGAGGCCTACCTCCCCGACGGCGCGACCCCGCAGGCGCTGACGCAGAACTACACGAATCCGACCGCGACGGACTCCGGCGTGCTCGGCGGCCAGCTCACCGCCGCCAAAGCGAACGTCGGATTCGACGACGCCGGCATCTTCGACTCGCTGAAGAACAACGACGCGGTGAAGGTCGGCGACATGCTCTACGTCGACTGCGTCCACCCGAAGCTGATCGGCAAGACCGTGCGCCAGGTGATCGCGATCGCCGACCTGATGATCTCGGGCGCCGCCGCCTCGCCGTATGACGTCGACGGCGACACGATCGGCGACGTGAACTACTCCGATGTCTCGACCGCCCTCACGAAGTTCAACGAGAACTTCGACAACGGCACGGTGAACGTCGGTTGCCTCGGCACGCCCTGATCGGCTGACCGCAGAAAACTCCACGCAGTTTTGGACGCGACGCCGGCGCCGGATCCTTCCGGTCGCCGGCGTCGCGCGTTGCAGACGCGCACATTTCTGGACTTGCGGCGACGCGCGCGCGCGGCGCGTTTCACGCGCGTCGGTGAATCCACCGAGTCGACGACGCGGCACGACTCCTGCGAACGCGAACGACGCTGCCAAGAAGGAACTGGTGCGGCGCGCTCCGTCTCGGCGACGGATCGCAGTCGTCCGTGCGTACCTCTGTCCCCGCGCCCGGCGGACCGCGCTGCGTTCACATCTCGTTTCGACATCGTTGGAGTTCCCCATGCTTTCGAGCCCGCTCGTCGCTCTCCTCTGGTTGATTCCCGCCACGCCCCCGGCGTTGATCGGCACCTGTTCCGGCGAGGCCGGATACGTCCTCGACGTGTCTCCCGGAGTCGTCCCCGTCGGGACGTCGTTCACGGTGAACCTGACGGCGCCGAACGGCAGCTTCGCGATCCTCTTCGCGTCGCCGTTCCCCGGTCCGCTCGTGACGCCGGTCGGCACGCTGTGCGTCGGCGACCCATTCTCTTGGGTGATCCCGATCTCGTTCTCCATGTGCAACATGGTCACGTTCTCCCACACCGTCGAATGCGATCCGTCGGCGATCGGAATCGTGGGGCACTTCCAGTTCGTCGCGACGACGCCGCTCGACACGAAGGTGCACTTCTCCAACTCCGACACCATTCAGATCACCGATGGCCCGTGCAACGGGAACATTCCGGTCGGCGACTTCGTGACCTTCACGCAGGGCGCGTGGGGGCAGTCGTGCGCGGGCATGAACTTCGGCTGCATGCGCGACGCGAACTTCGCGACCGTGTTCGGCGCCAACGGGCTGATCCTCGGCGACGGCAACGGCGCGGACGGCGACTCGATCTTCGCGCTCGTGTTCACGTCGTCCGCGGCGGTCGAGGCGTTCGCACCGGCGGGCGGCCCGCCCGGCGCGCTCACCGGCGACCTCACGGATCCGCTGACGAGCCCGGCGGGCGAGCTCGCGGGACAATTGCTTGCAGCGAAGGGCAACGTGGCGTTCGACGACGCGGGCGTGTTCGACGCGATGAAGAACGATGACGCGATCAAGCTCGGCGACCTGAAGTTCGTCGCCTGCGTCCATCCGAAGTTGGTCGGCAAGACCGTTCGCGAAGTCATCTCGCTCGGCAGCGGGATGCTGGCGACGGCGATCGGCTCACCCGCCGACGTCGACGGCGACATCGTCGGCGACGTGAACTACTCGGATGTCAGCGACGCCCTGAAGGCGGTGAACGAGAACTTCGACAAAGGGCTGGTCAGCAACGGCTGCCTCGGCACACCGTGATCAGCCGTCGCACTGCGCCTTGACCTCGGACTCGATGGCGTCCGCCCAGATGCGGTAACCCTTCGGCGAGAGGTGCAGGAAGTCCGGCATGATCTCCTTCGTGAGCGTGCCGTCCTTCTCGAGGAAACGATCGCCGATGTCGAGGAAGCGCACTTCCTTGCCATCGGCGATCTCCTTCTTCACCAGCGCACTCGCCGCCGCGTTCTTCTCGCGCTGCGGGTTCGGCTTCTCGCCGCGTGGGAAGATCGCGAGCACCAGCACCTTCGTCGCCGGCAGCTTCTCGCGCAGCTTCTTCACGATCGCGATCTGGCCGTCGGCGATCTCGCGCGCGGTGTTGTCCTCGCCGTTCGAGTTGTTGGTGCCGATCATCAGGACCGCGAGCTTCGGCGTCGCCTTGTCCTTGCCGGCCGGAGTGCCGAGCCCGTCGAGGTTGCCGTGGTCGAGGCGCCACAGCACGTGCTGCGTGCGGTCCCCGCCGATGCCGAGGTTGACCGCCTTGCGCTTGGCATAGAACTCGGCCCACACGTCCTTGCCTTCCGTCTCCCAGCCTTGCGTGATCGAGTCGCCGATGAACAACAGGCCGACGTCGCCCTCCTTCACCCGCGCGTTCATCGCCTCGTGCCGCTTGGTCCACCATTCATCGGGGCGCGGGACGGCGGTGATCGCGTCGTGCGCCTTCGGCGCGGCAGCTTTCGGCGGATCCTGCGCGATCAGCGACGAGGCGAGCAGGAGGAGGGCGGTCAGCATGGCGGGGCTCCGGAGTCTTCGAGCGGGATGCCGGGATCATCGTCGCGACGGGTCCCGCGTCAAGGCCGGCGGCCGTCCCTTGCCCCCTTCGGTCCGCCCCGCTGAAATGGCCCGCCTTTGCATCGGCTCGGAATCGCGGAGTGCCCGATGGTCCTCACGATCGAATCGGTCGGCGTCGTCGGTTGCGGCCTCATGGGCTCCGGCATCGTGCAGATCTCCGCCGTCGCTGGGTTCCCGGTCACGGTCGTCGAGGCCGACGCGGGCGCGCTCGAGAAGGGGCTCGGCCGGATCCAGGGCTCGCTGAAGAAGCTCACCGAGAAAGGCGTGTTGACCGCCGACGCCGCGACCGCCGCGTTCGGCCGGATCACGAAAAGCGGAAGCGTCGCGGACCTGAAGGACCGCGACCTGATCGTCGAGGCGATCGTCGAGGACCTCAGCGTGAAGAAGAAGTTGTTCGAGACGCTCGGCAAGGTCGCGAAGCCGACCGCCATCCTGGCGTCGAACACGTCGTCGTTCCCGATCGGCGAGATGGGGCAGGCCTCCGGCCGCCCGCAGAACATGGTCGGACTGCACTTCTTCAACCCGGTGCAGTTGATGAAGCTGGTCGAGGTCGTGAAGACGAAGGCGACCGCGCCCGACGTCTTTGCGGCCGCGCGCGCGTTCGCGACCAAGGTCGGCAAGACGCCGGTCAGCGCGAGCGACACGCCGGGCTTCATCGTGAACCGCCTCTTGGTCCCGTACCTCGCCGAAGCGCTCCGCATGCTCGAGCGCGGCGAGGCGACCAAAGAAGACATCGACACCGCGATGATGCTCGGCACCGGGCATCCGATGGGTCCGATCACGCTGCTCGACTACGTGGGCCTCGATACCACCTTGTTCATCCTCGAGGGCTGGCACCGTCGCTTCCCCGACAACGACCTCTTCGATCCGCCGAAGCTCCTGCGTGAGATGGTGGAGAAGGGTCAGCTCGGCCGGAAGAGCGGGCGCGGCTTCTACGAGTGGGACGGAGACAAACGAAAATGAGCCAACTCGCATCGATCCTCTGCCTCTTGTTCGCCGGAGCGTGCTCGGACGCGAAGGACGACACGAAGCAACCGCCCGCGAAGCCGGCCGCCGCGCCCGCGGCGGACGCCGCGTTCACGCTCGAGTGTGAGGCGCCGGAGAAAGTCGCCGTCGGCGACACGATCCACTTGAAGTGCACGCTGAAGAACAGCGGACCCGACGCGCAGGTGCGGGAAGCGATGTTCGATGCGAAGTCGTTCGACTTCACGGTGAAGTTCGGTAACTCGCCGGAGTCGCGGTTCACCGAATACCACGTGACCGAGGAGCACCGGCCGCTGTCGCTGGCCGCGGCCGACGTGAAGCAGAACGGCGCGCTCGAGTTCACGCTCGACGTTCCGGCCCTCAAGGCGGGCAAGTGGACGTTCACGCCGCACTACAACGGCACGGGCAAGGAGCCGGTCCACGGAGCGGCGAAGGTCATCACGGTCGAGGCGAAGGACGGCTCGTCCGAAACGATCGCGCACGTCGTCACGGACTCCGGTGAGTTGAAGGTCGAGTTCTGGCCCGAGGTCGCGCCCGCGACGACGCTGCACATCGCCAGCCTGATCAAGAAGGGCTTCTACGACGGCTTGAAGTTCCACCGCACGATCAAGGGCTTCATGATCCAGGGCGGCGATCCGAAGGGCGACGGCACCGGCGGCCCCGGCTACGGGATCCAGGCCGAGTTCAACGATCGTCATCACGAGGCCGGCGTCTTCTCGATGGCGCGCTCGCGCGATCCGAACAGCGGCGGTTCGCAGTTCTTCCTGTGCGACGCGGACGCTGGGTTCCTCGACCATCAGTACACGGCGTTCGGGAAGGTCATCGAAGGGATCGACGTGGTCCACGCGATCGCGGCCGCGCCGGCGGTCATGGCCGGCGAGTCCTCGCCCTCGAAGCCCGTGAATCCGGTCAAGATGACGAAGGCCGAACTCGTCCTGAAGAAGTGACGCGATGACCTTCGAACACCTGAAGGTCGAGATCGCCGACGGCGTCGCGCTCGTCACGGTCAACCGTCCCGAGAAGCTGAACGCGCTGAACGTCGCGCTGGTCGGACAGCTTCGCGATTGCTTCGCCGCGTTGAAGGTCGACGCCGCGGTGCGCGCGGTCGTGCTCACTGGCGCCGGCGAGAAGGCGTTCGTCGCCGGCGCCGACATCGCGGAGCTCTCGAACCTCGCGCCGATCGAAGGCGGCCGCACGTCGGCGCACGGCCAGGCGACCTTCACGTCGATCGAACGGCTCGGCAAGCCGGTGATCGCGGCGGTGAACGGCTACGCGCTCGGCGGCGGACTCGAACTGGCGATGGCGTGCACGATGCGCACGGCGGCGAAGACGGCGAAGCTCGGGCTCCCGGAGATCATGCTCGGCATCATC
>CAZBOK010000327.1:0-5355 GCA_964493525.1 uncultured Phycisphaeraceae bacterium
CCTTCCCCTCGGCGGGCCCCCGGAACCCCCGGCCTCCCCATCCTTGGTGCGCAGAGTTCGGTGGACGCTGTTGAGAGAAGGAGTTCACGCCGCGTTCGTGATTCGAACCTGCCGAGTTGCGGGGCAAGTATTGGAGTCGCTTTGACTCGGGCGGTGGGAGCGGGTGCGGGGGCTCACTTCTTCGTTGCTGCCAGCCTCGTGGGGGCGGAGTAGGTCATCACCATCAGTGCGACTTTGGCGGCGGATTGGAGGGAGTGGCCGCCGCTCCAGGGGCAGATGACTTGGTCCGGGGTCTTGGTCTCGAAGTCGAGGTCGTCCTTGGGGGCGGTCTTCGGGAGCGAGCCTTTCAGACCGGTGTCGAAGGTGTCCCAGGTCTTGCCGCGGGCGATCAGTGCGACGCGGGATTGGAAGAAGAGGCCGAGTGCGCGGCCGGGGTTGGGGATCGGGGAGTCGGTCGCGGGGAATTCGGGCGGGGCTTGCGCGGCGAGGCCGGCGACGCGCGGGCTCGCGGACGGCGCCCACGCGAACGCGGCGAAGCCGTACGCGAAAGCGAGGTACTCCTGCGTATTCCGCGTGCTCCAGTTCTGGAGGACCTTGCCCTCCGCGTCGACGGTCGCTTCCAGGAGCGCGCGCAGTTTCGATTGCGCGTCCGTGGTGCCCGGCAGGTCGAGCGCCTTCGCGGCCGCGAGGCCGATCGCTTCGAAACCCTTGTCGATGCCTTCGCGGACCTGTGAATCGGTCGCGAGCTCCTTCGCGATCTCCGCGACCGCGCGCTCGGTGCGCGCGATGAGCAACGGATGGCGCGTCTGCAGCGCGGCGTCGAGCACCGCGGCGTCGACGATCGTGCGCTCGCGTCGCGGGTGGCGCTCCTTGTCGTACGGCCAGCCGCTCAGGTATCGCTCGAGCGCGAGCACGCAGTCGCCGTTCTTGGTGCCATCGCCGGCGCGCGCGCCGACGTTGAGGAACGCCATCAGCCCGAGCGCCGACGCCTCCGTCTCCGTGAAGTCGTCGTCGCCCGGCAACGTGCCGTTCGCCGATTGAGATTGGCGCAACGCCACCAGCGCCTCCTCACAGATCAGGCGCATCGCGCGGTAGGCCGGGGCTCCCTTGTCGGACGGAGGCTTCGCGCGGATCGTGAGCGGCGCCGTGCGATCGCTCTCGGGAGCGAGCGACACGATCAAGCCGGCGGTGTCCGGACCGTTCTTCAAGAGGAACAGCACGCGACCGACGCCCTTCTCGGCGAAGAGGCGCAGCGTCGTGAAGAGATCGAACGCGGTCGCGTCGGGCGCCACCGCGAGCGCGATCGCGGCGGACGGTCCCGGCTCGCCGGGAACGCGGCCGTCCTGCAACGAAAGCGGCGCGGAGCGGAGCTGGCGCGCCTTGCCGGTCCCCGCGAGCACGGCCGCGCCGCGCAGGTCGATCTCGAGGAGCGGCGAGAACCCGGTGACCGCGAAGTCCTTCGGCAGCGTTCCGGCGCAGATCTCGTCGGTGCTCGGGGCGTCGGCGAGCCACGCGTCGAGCGCGAGCGGGGCGCGTTCGAACGCGGGCGCGGACTTCGTCGGCGGGAACACCGCGCGCACCGGTCCGCCGCCTTTCGCGCATCGATCGACGACGGTGAGCACGACGCGCGCCGGCAGCGCCGCGCCCTCGGCGAGCGCGACGGTCGTGAACGACTTCGCGCCGGCCCGCACGGCCTCTTCGACCTTCGCGAGCGGCGTGTCGACGTCGTCCACCCGCACGATGCCGGGATCGGCGGTCAGCAAGACCTTCACGCCGATCGCGGGCGGCGCGGCGAGGACGGACGACGCGAGGAGAGCGAACGCGGCGGAAGCGCGGAGCATGGGGAGCACGATAGCGGGCGAGCGAGATCGCCGAGCGCGAGGTGGGGGCGTCCGAAGCGGGACGGTATCCTCACTCCGTGCGCGCGACCATCCGACTTACGACCCACCGTCGCGGCCTTCACGACGTGACGGAGAGAATCCGCGCGATCGTCCGGTCGTCGGGAATCCGCGACGGCATCTGCGTCGCCTACCTCAAGCACACCTCCGCGAGCCTGATCGTTCAGGAGAACCACGAGCCGAGCGCGCGGCAGGATCTCGAGGCGTTCTTCGATCGCTTCGCTCCGGACGGCGACCCGCGGTTCACGCACGTGACCGAGGGGCCGGACGACATGGCGTCGCACATCCGCGCGGCCGTGACGCGTACGTCGGAGACCTTCCTCGTCGAGAGCGGCGACCTCGTGATCGGAAAGTGGCAGGGGATCTTCCTGTTCGAGCATCGCACCGCGCCGCACGAGCGCGTGATCGAGCTGCGGATCGTCAAGGACGACTGAGCGGCCGCATGGCGAGGGTCGTCACGCGCGGCTTCCACGAGCGGGTGTTCGCGCTGGTCGCGCGCGTGCCGGCCGGCTTCGTCACCACGTACGGCGACATCGCGGAAGCTCTCGGCCTGCGACGGGTCGCGCGCCACGTCGGCTACGCGCTCGCCGCGCTCCCCGCGTCGCGTCAGGACGTGCCGTGGCATCGCGTCGTGAACGGCAAGGGGGAGATCCGCATCGGCGACCGCGGCCGGCAGGCGCGGCTCCTGCGCCAGGAGAGCGTCGCCGTCGACGCGCGCGGCCGCGTGACCGACTTCGCGGCGCGGCGCATCGCGCTCGAGTTTCTCGCGAAGCGGTGACGCGCAGATCCGTCCGTGCTACCCTCGCCCCCCTGCGCCGGAACCCGTGCACCGCACCTCAAGGGATTGCCTTGACCAGCGCTCAGCCCTCGACACGAGCCGGCTGAATACCCTTTCCCGCGCGACTCGTTCGCCGCGAAAGGCCCCTGCCGCGGGCGCCTCGGGTTCCGGCCGCTTTTCCCCCGCGTCGCTACGCTCTCGCGTTCGATGAAGATCGGACTCGACGTTCGGAACGTGCTGATCGCGCGCACCGGCATCGCGCGGTACACGACCGAGCTCGCCGTCGAGTTGTCGCGGCTCGCGCGCGCCGGTGCGGCGCTCGACCTGCGACTGTTCGCCGACTCGATGTACCCGCCGGTCGAAGCGGAGCGCGCCGCGGATCTCGCGCGCCGCGCCGGGCGTCCGCTCTCGCGCGTCCGCGTGCCGGGCCGGTTGACCGAGCTGCTCGGCCGCTTCGGCTGGGGGGTCGACCTGCGCCTCGGTGGCGTCGACGTCTTCCACCTCACCGACTACAGCTATCCGCCGATCGCGCGCGCGCGCACCGTGATGACCGTGCACGACGTGTCGTTCGATCTCGACGCCACCTGGCACACGCGGGACTTCCGCGAGCGGATGCTGCCGCGTTTCGAGCGCGCGTTGTCCGCAGCGGCCCGTGTCATCGTGCCCGCGGCGGAGACGAAGCGCCGTCTCGTCGAGACGCGCGGCGTGCCTGCGGAGAAGATCGTCGTCGTTCCGCTCGGCGCCGATCACGTCGCGCCCGACGCGCCGCACGAGAACGAAGCAGTCGAGTCGACGCTCGCGGCGCTCGGCGTCCGCGCGCCGTTCGTCCTCTGCGTCGGGACGATCGAGCCGAGGAAGAACCATCTCGGCCTGCTCGCCGCGTTCGAGAAGTTCGCGGCGCGCGCGCCGCACCGGCTCGTGATCGTGGGGCGCTACGGCTGGTGCAGCGCCGACGTGCACGCAGAGATCGACGCCGCGGTCGCGCGCGGGCGCGTCACCTACCTCGAGGACGTCGACGATCGCGCGCTCGCGGCGCTCTATCGCGGCGCGGAGTTCACCGCGTATCCGTCGCTCTACGAGGGCTTCGGCCTCCCCGTGGTGGAGGCGTTCGCGCGCGGCGCGCCGGTCGTGACGTCCGATCGCGGCGCGCTGCCCGACACCGCCGCCGGCGCCGCGCTCCTGGTCGACCCGACCGACGTCGATGCGCTCGCGTCCGCGTTCGATCGCCTGGCGAGCGACGCGGCGTTGCGCGCGGACCTTGCACGGCGCGGTCGCGCGCGCGCCGCGGAGCTGACCTGGGCGAAGACCGCGGCCGCGACGCTGGACGTGTACCGCAATGTCACGGCGGAGGCGCGATCGTGAAGTCGTGCGAATTCGGTCGCCGGCGCCCGCGTCATGTGCGTCACTTGCGTCACTGGAATCTCTGCGACAGACATGCCTTATTGAGCGATTCAGGGCGTAGTGACGCGAGTGACGCGAGGTTCCCGACTGGGACGAGTCCTAGGGATCACGCCGCCTGCGGCCAGTCGGCGCAGAGCGCGACCGCCTGCTCGATCAACCGCTCCGTGAACGGCTCGAGGTCTACCTCGCGAACCTGTCGCTTGCGAAGCACGCGCTTCACCGCCGCGCGGACTGCCGCCGTCTGTTGCCCCCGATTCGTCCAATCGAATTTCGCGTTGTCCTTGATCGCCGCGACGACGTCGTGAATGAGATCGCGCAGGAACGGCTCCTCGTAGCCAACAGATGGATTGGCCGCGATCGCATCGAAGAACGCGAGCTCCGTCGCGTCGAGGCCGAGGCGCTGCGAGCGCTCGTCTTGTTCGGCTTGCTGCTTTCGGATCTCGAGCATCACCTTGATGACCTGCGCGGCGTCGACCACGCGGGCGTGGTACTTGCGCAGAGTCTCGTCCAGCAGCGCCCGGAACGACTTCGCCTTCGCGAGATTCCCGCGCTCGCGGAACGTGATCTCGTCGGCAAGCAGTCGCTCGAGCAGCTTCAACCTCAGGTCTTCGTGCGGACGACCTTTGAACGTCTGCAGGAATGCATCGTCGAGGATCGAGATGTCCGCACGCGGCAAACCCGCTGCCGCGAAGATGTCGACGACCCCTTCCGACTCGACCGAGTCATCGACGAGGTCTCGAACCGCGCGGTCGAGGTCGCGTGCCGGCGGCCGGCCGGGCAGCGTCTTCGCGAGCTGGTTGCGCGTGCGCTGGCAGAAGATCACTGCGTCTGCATGCGGTCGGCAGTCGTCGCGGTGCTTCACCAGCAGGTACGCCTTCGAGAGTCGGGCCTCCGCCGCGAGGAATGCGTCGCGACGCGAATCATCCTCGGCGAGGAAGCCGTAGGCATTCGCGTAGAGGTCCTCGAGCGCGACCCGACCGAGCCCACGCCAATCGGCAAACGGCAGCCCTTCCGGCAGCAGCCCGCGCGTCTCGTCCAGCGCCTCCATGAAGACCTGCACCGCTTCCGGGCCGATCTCGGGTGCGGGGTCGCCGCGACCGCCCGCGCCCGAGTACTGCGCCGTCGCCTCGCGCAGCTCGTCGCCGATGCCGATGTAGTCGACGACCATGCCGTGCGGCTTGTCCCTGAACACGCGGTTCACGCGCGAGATCGCCTGGATGACGTTGTGCCCGCGCATCGGTTTGTCGACATACAGCGTGTGCAGGCACGGGATGTCGG
>CAZBOK010000328.1:0-5354 GCA_964493525.1 uncultured Phycisphaeraceae bacterium
GTCTTGGTGCGCGTCTCCTGCAGGTACTGGACCCGGGCGATCAGGTACGGCTTGGTGCGCAGGAAGCGCTCGATGCGGAAGCGCCGCAGGCCGCGAAGCACGACCGACTGCGAGTCGTCCGGCATCTTCAGCATGCGGATCACGCGCGCGACGCAGCCGACGCGATGCACCTGGCCCGGCTCGACGGTCTCGCCATCGAGCGAGGTCTTGGCGAGCACGCAGCCGAGGAACTCGGTCTGCGTCCGCGCGTGCTCGATCGTGCGCCGCGCGAGGCCGTCCTTGAGGACGACCGGCGCGACGAGGTCGGGGAACACGACGAGCTGCTCGTGAGGAACGATGAACAGCGACACCGGCGGCACGTCGCCCGCGGAGACGATCGCCTCCTTCACCGCCTGGGTTGTCGTCGCCTGAGCCGACGGAGGATCCGCGCCGGCGCCCTTCTCGTCCTGCTTCGGATCGGTTCGCGACTCACGCATTCGCGGCGAAGTCTACTGGCTTCGCCCCGAGACTCACCGCGCGATCGCGGCGGACAGCACGTCGCGATACCACGGCGCGAGGCGCCATTTCAGGACGCAGTCGAGGACCACGAGCCCGAGGCCGACCGCGAGGAACCGGACGACCGTGCGCCAGGAGATCCCCGCGCGACCGACGACGTTCAGCGCGACCGCGGCGAGAGCCGAACCGACGGTGACGTAGCCGACGACGCGGACCATCGCGTACGCGGGCCAGCCGAACGCCGCGATCGTCGTCGCGTGGCCGGCCGCCGCCGCGCGCTCGAACAACGCGGCGACGTAGAAGTTCATGTAGGCGAGCAGCGCCGCGCCGAGGACGAGGCCGAGGAACCCGACCGACACCAGCGACGCGGCGGCGAACGCGGCGAAGTGCAGCGCGTGCTGCGGGAGGTACAGCGACGGGTCGCCCTCCTGGCCGATGCCGGTCGCGATCCACTGCAGCATCTCCTGGCGGTACCCGATCGTGTTCCACGCGAGGCCGGCGTACTCGTCGCCGGTGCGCCGGAAGATCGCGATGGTGACGACGCTCGCCGCGATCGCCCACGCGATGCCCGCGCAGAGCGCGCCGCCGAGCGCGCCGCGCCGGACCCGGTGGATCCACGCCGGATAGAACGGCAACGCGAGCAGGATCGGCAGCACCACGAGCGCGCGGCGCTTGTCGAGCAGCGGCGTGATCCGCTCGGCGAGCAGGAGCGCCGGCCACACCGCGCCCGCCCCCGCGACGACGCCCCACGCCGCGGCGAGGACGTTGCCGCGCGTGTTCGACGGCGCCGCGTCGATCATCGCGCGCGGGTCCGGTCGGGGATCAGCTTCTCGGCGCGCATCCAGTCGACCGTGCGCGCGAGGACGCGCTGCCACGGCGACCACGTGTATCCGAGATCGCGGCGCGCGGCCTCGCTCGAGTAGGCCCAGTCGTGGCGCGCCGCGCACGCCTTGCCGCGCGAGAGCAGCGCGTTCGCGCCGAACCACTTCCAGCGCAGCTCCTCGACCGCGCCGAGCGCGTCGCTCACGAAGAACGGGATCGACAGCATCGGCGGCCGCTTCCCGCCGAGGCGCCGGTACTCGCGCAGGAGATCGATCACCGCGACGTTGTCTCCGCCGATCAGGTACCGGCCGCCGGGCGCGCCCTTGTCGAGCGCGAGCAGATGTCCGTTCACGACGTCGTCGATGTCGACGATGCACCACAGTTTCTTCCCGCCGCCCGGCAGCGCCGGCAGGCGGCCATGCTCGAGGTCGAGCAGCGTGCGCACGATCAGGTTGCCCTCGGTGAGGTTGCCGGGGCCGGTGATGAAGCCCGGGAGCACCGACGTGATCGGCGCGCCGTCCGCGGCGTGCCGGCGCACCACCGCCTCCGCGAGGTGCTTGGTGCGCTCGTAGTCGGTGCAGTACTTCGGCTCGCGCACGAACTGCTCGTCGGCGACGCGCGACGGCGCGCGGTCGCTCGGCCCGATCGCGAAGAAAGACGACGTGTAGACGATGCGCCGCACGCCGGCGGCGCGCGCCGCGGCGAGCACGCGATCGAGCGCGTGCACGTTGACCGCATCGAAGATCGACTTGTCCTTCACGAACTCCTTCACGACCGCCGCCGCGTGGAAGAGCGCGTCGCACCCGGCGAGCGCCGCCTTCACGGAGGCGTCGTCCTGCACGTCGCCCGGCACCATCGCGACGCCGCGCACGTCGAGCCCGCGCACGTCGGACGTGGCGCGCGCGAGCACGCGCACGTCGTGGCCGAGCGACGCGAGCCGCAGGACGAGGGTCTTGCCGAAGAAGCCGGTGCCGCCGGTGACGAGGATCCGCATTCGCGCCGAATGCTACCGAGCGCCCGAGCGCGAAGGCGCGTCGCCTCCCTCTATGCTGCTCGCGCGCGCACGTCGTCGGAGCGAAGAATGGCAGCGCCGACCCCGGAGGAACTCCTCCTCGACTACCTCGACCGCCGGGAGCGCGGCGAGTCGATCGATTTCGAGTCGATCTGCGCCGCGCACCCCGAGCACGCCGTCGACCTGCGCTCGCTCTTCCACATCTGGCAGCTCGCGCAGGGCGCGGTGACCGACGCCTCGCGCGACCCGAGCGTCTCGCTCGCCGACCGGATCCGCGCGCGCTTCGGCGCCGGCATCGACCCCGCGGTGTCGCTCGCCGCCGACCCCGAGCCCGCGGCGCCGCAACTCGTCGAAGGGCTGAAGTCGCGCGCGCCGAGCTCGTCGCGTTACGAGGTCCAAGGCGAGGTCGGAAAAGGCGGCATGGGCGCCGTGCTCCGGGTGTTCGATCGCGACCTGCGCCGCTTCCTCGCGATGAAGGTGATGATCGATCCGACCCGCGACCGCGCGGTGCGGCTGTCGCGCTTCCTCGAGGAGGCGCAGGTGACGAGCCAACTCGATCATCCCGGCATCGTGCCGGTGCACGAGCTCGGCATCGACGGAAACGGTCGCGTGTTCTTCACGATGAAGCTCGTGAAGGGGATCACGCTCGACGACGTGTTCGCCGCGGTGCGCTCGCACGTCGACGGCTGGACCGTGACGCGCGCGCTGTCGGTCGTTCAGCGCGTATGCGAGGCAATGGCGTTCGCGCACGAGAAGGGCGTGGTGCACCGCGACCTGAAGCCCTTGAACGTGATGGTCGGCCGCTTCGGCGAGACCTACGTGATGGACTGGGGCATCGCGCGCGTGCTCGGCCGGCCCGACTCGAAGGACGTCCGCATCCGCAAGGACGACGAGACGCCGAGCGCCATCTCGACGCATCGCGGCGAACAACGGAAGGACGCGAGCGAGTCGTCGCTGATGACGATGGACGGCGAGCAGATCGGCACGCCGGCATACATGTCGCCCGAGCAGGCGCGCGGGGACCTCGAGCAGATCGGTCCCGCGAGCGACGTCTACGCGGTCGGCGCGATGCTCTACCACCTGCTCTCCGGTCGCACGCCCTACGTCGAGCCGGGCGAGCACCCGGGCGGGAAGGTGATCCTCGGTCGCGTGCTCGAAGGACCGCCGGAGCCGCTGCATCGGATCGCGCGCGACGCGCCGGCGGAGTTGGTCGCGATCTGCGAGAAGGCGATGGCTCGGCCGATCGAAGCGCGATACGGGTCGATGCTCGCGCTCGCGCACGACCTGCGCGCGTTCCTCGAGGGTCGCGTGGTGACCGCGTACGAGACCGGCGCGTTCGCCGAGATGAAGAAGTGGGTGCGGCGCAATCGCGGCCTCGCCGCCGCCGCGGGCGTCGCGATCCTCGCGCTCGCGGGAATCGGCGTGGTGCAGTCGCTGCGCAAGGCGGACGTCGAGGCGCGCAAGAGCGAGTTCGACCAGCTCGCGGGGAAGGTGTACCTCGAGCGCGCGATCGCGGCGCAGGAGCCGCTGTGGCCGGCCTGGCCGAGCGAGGTCCCCGCGCTCGAACGCTGGCTCGCGGAGGACTGGTCGCGGCTCGACCGCCTGCGGCCGACGCTCGCGCGCACGATCGCCGGACTCGAAGCGCGCGGCGCGCTCGCGGCGGGCTCGTCCGACCCGGAGAGCGAGTCGCAGCGCTTCCTGCACGAGACGCTGACGCAGTTGTCCTCCGACATCGATCGCCTCGAGAAGAACGAGAAAGCGTCGGTCGAGAAGCGCATCGCGTGGGCGAAGCGGATCGACGCCCTCACGCTGCACCATCCGCACGCGCGCGTCACGTGGGACGAGGCGCGCGCCGCGATCGCGCGCGCCGACGGCATGGTCGCGTCGACGCGCTACCGCGACCCGCCGATCGACCTCTTGCCGCAGACCGGCCTCGTGCCGATCGGCATGAACCCGGCGACGAAGCTGTGGGAGTTCTACGAGCTGCGCTCCGCGTGCGACCTCGAGGCGGGCGACGACCCGGCGGCGATCGAGATCCCGACGCATACCGCTGACGGATCGATTCCGGTGACCGACGCGACCGGCATCGTGTTCGTGCTCGTGCCGGGCGGCACGTTCCTCCAAGGCGCGCAAGCGAGCGATCCGGCGCGGCCGAACTTCGATCCGGCGGCGAAGTCGGACGAGGCGCCGCAGAGCGTGACGCTCGCGCCGTTCTTCATCGCGCGCCACGAGGTGACGAAGGGGCAATGGAAGCGGCTGACGAGCGGCGATCAACCGAGTTACTACCAGCTCGGCCCGCCTTACGACGACGACCCCGCCCCCATCGGCTGGACGCACCCGGTCGAGCGCGTGACCTGGACGTCCGCCGACCTCTGGATGCGCAGCACGGGGCTCGAGCTGCCGACCGAGGCGCAGTGGGAATATGCCGTGCGCGCGGGCACGACGACGCGCTGGTGGTCCGGCGACGAGGCCGCGTCGCTCGCCGGCAACGCGAACGTGCTCGACCGCCGCGCCGAGGCGCGATTCCCCGGCTGGGGTCGGCAGGAGGGAGACTTCGACGACGGCTTCTCCACGATCGCGCCCGCGGGGACGTTTCGCATGAACCCGTTCGGGCTCCACGACGTCGCGGGCAACGTGCAGGAGTGGTGTCGCGACGCGTACGTCACGCCGTACGGCGCTGCGCGCGAAGGCGACGGGCTGCGCACCGCCGGCCCGGACAACGCCGCGAACCACATCGCGCGCGGCGGCAGCTTCAACGACCCGGCGTCGATCGCGCGCAGCGCGAGCCGCAACTTCCTCGGCGCATCGACCGCGATCCCCACGCTCGGCCTCCGCGTCGCGCGCGCGATCGACCCGGACGTGGAGTGA
Source organism: uncultured Phycisphaeraceae bacterium (assembly GCA_964493525.1). Lineage (GTDB taxonomy): Bacteria > Planctomycetota > B15-G4 > B15-G4 > JADJEK01 > CAZBOK01. The sequence goes on from CAZBOK010000328.1 coordinate 5,198, forward strand.
GTGGGTCACCAAGGGTTCGCGCGCGGATCGATGCGCCCGTGGGACCAGCCAGCGTTGCAAAGCTGCCACGATCGTGCGGCGGCGACGGGTGAACCGCGCGCGATCGGCTCGAAGTCACGCCATCGATGGAACCACGCCGCGGACGAGTACGGATCGA
>CAZBOK010000329.1:0-5337 GCA_964493525.1 uncultured Phycisphaeraceae bacterium
CGACGGCTTCACGTCGCGGTGCACGATGCCGGCCGCGTGCGCGACGGCGAGCGCGCGCGAGCATTCCTCGAGGATGCGCAGGCGGTCGTCGCGCTCCTCGCGCGTGCGCGGCGTCGGCTCGTCGCGCAGGCGCGCGGCGTAAGTCCGGCCGGGCACGAAGCGCATCGCGATGTACGCGACGTCGCCGTCCATCCCCGCTTCGAACACCTGGCAGAGGCCGGGGTGGTCGAGACGCGCGGCCGCCTCCGCCTCGCGCTTCATGCGGCGCGGCAGGTCGCCGTCGACTCCCATCCCGAACGTGAGCACCTTGAGCGCGACCTGCCGGCCGATGCGCGTGTCCTCGGCGAGATGGACCACGGCCTGTCCGCCGCGGCCGAGTTCGGAGAGGAGCCGGTAGGCGCCGACGCGCGTGCCGTCCGCGCCGCCCGATCCGGCCGCCGCATCCTCGCGCGGCGCGCCGTGCCGCGGGCCCGTCAGTTCAAGGTACTCGCGCGCGATCGCGTCTTCGTGGCCCGGGTAGCGCGCGAGGTATTCGGCGAGCGGACGCGCGACGCCGCGATTGCGGTCGGCGACGAACGCCTCGAGGAACTCGAGCAGGATCGGGTCGGAGTCGTCGTCCACGTGCCGATTCCAAGCGCCCGCGCCCGCGACTCAGGTCCGCGGTGCGCCGCCGCCGTGTCCGCCGCCCCCACCGCCGCCCGGACCGCGACCGCGTCCCCGACCACCGCGTCGACGACGTCGACGCGCGCCATCGCCCCCGCCGCTCCGACCTTCGGTCGATCCCGACGCGCCGGCGGCCGGCTCGGGACGAGCATCGCGCCGGTCGTCGCGCCGCGGTTCGTCGCGCCGCGGTTCGTCGCGTCCGCCGTCGCCGCGTCGTTCCGGTCGTCCGTCGCGGCGACCATCGTGTGCACCGCGACCGTCGCGCGAATCGCGGCCGTCGCGCGCGTCGCGCGAGTCCCGTCCGCTGCCGCCGCCGCGCGGCGGCGCCGATCGGGAACCGCCGTCGCCGGCGCCCGCGCTCGCTTCGAGCGCGCCGCGCCGCGGGATCGTCGCGCCGATCGCGCGCTCGATCGCGTGGAGCTGTCGCTCCTCCTCGCGCGTGACGAACGTGATCGCGTGGCCGGTCTCGCCGGCGCGGCCGGTGCGGCCGACGCGATGGACGTAGTCGTCGGACGTGCGGGGCACGTCGAAGTTGATCACGTGCGAGATGCCGTCGACGTCGATGCCGCGCGCGGCGACGTCGGTGGCGACCAGCACGTCGACCTGCCCCTGGCGGAACGCCTCGAGCGACTTGAAGCGCTCCTCCTGCGAGCGATCGCCGTGGATCACCGCGCAGTTGAATCGATGGCGGCGCAGGTCGTTGAAGAGCCGGTCGGCGCCGACCTTCGTGCGCGCGAACACCAGCACCGAGCGCATCGCGCGCTCGCGCAGGATGTCGACGAGCACGGACGTCTTGTGCTGCGGCGAGACCGCCACTGCCTCCTGACGCACGAGGTCGACCGGGCGGCTCTTGTGGCCGATGGTGATCGTCTGCGGATCGACCATGAACTCGCGCGCGAGGCGCTCGATCTCGGGCGGCATCGTCGCGGAGAACAGCAGGTTCTGCCGCTTGTCCGGCAGCCGCCGCAGGATCTTCTCGATGTCGGGCAGGAAGCCCATGTCGAGCATGCGGTCGGCCTCGTCGAGGACGAGCACCTCGATCTTCTCGAGCTTCGGAAGCTTGTGATACAGGTGGTCGAGCAATCGCCCCGGCGTCGCGACGACGATGTCCGCGCCGGCCTTCAGCGCGCGCGCCTGCGGGAGGATGTCGGCGCCGCCGAACACCGACGCGCCGGAGAGCGGCGTGTGATAAGCGAGCCCCACGCGGTTGTCGTCGATCTGCGTCGCGAGCTCGCGCGTCGGCGCGAGGATCAGGCAGCGCGTCACGTGCGGCGGCCCGGTCATCAGGCGGTGCAGGATCGGCAGCAGGAACGCGGCGGTCTTGCCGGTGCCGGTCTGCGCGACGGCGATCAGGTCGCGTCCGGTCATCACGACCGGAATCGCCTGCTCCTGGATCGGTGTCGGTTCCGCGTACCCCATGTCGCGGATGCCCTGCATCAGGGACGGATGCAGGTTGAAACGGTCGAAGCTCAAGGACGGTGTCCGAGGATCATTGGTGGGCGGACTTGACGACGGCGCGCGATCGTAGCCGGGAACACCCCCGGCGTGGCACGGTTCTCGGATCGCTCTGCTACAGTCCGCCGCCATGAAGAAGATCCTGCTCCCGATCGTGTTCGTGGTCGGAATGGCCGGTTCGCGCGCTCGCGCGGAGATCGCCTGGGGACTCGCCGACACGAACGTCCTGCTCCAATTCGATGTCTCGACGCCGTCCCAGATCCTCGGCGTGAAGCGCGTGTCGGGCCTGCAGACCGGCGAGCGGATCGTCGGCGTCGACTTTCGACCGCGCGACGGGAAGCTCTACGGCGTGGGGATCACGGACAACGGTCCGTCGGGAGACGGGCGGCTCTACCGGATCGACCTGCGCACCGGGGCCGCGACGCCGATCGGCGGCGCGCCGTTCAGCTCGACGCTCGACCCGAGCGCCGGCTACGCGATCGACTTCAATCCGGTCACCGACCAGTTGCGCGTGATCACCAACCAGGACGTCAACCTGCGCGTCAACGCGACGACCGGCGTGTTGATCGCGACCGACACGCCGGTCGACGTCGTCGGCCAGGGCGAGGAGATCGCGGGCTGCGCGTACGACCACTCGACCGAGAGCGCGACTTCGACGTCGCTCTTCGCGGTCGACATCGCCACCGCGAAGCTCGTCACGTTCGCGACCCCGAACAACGGCGCCGGCACGGCGATCGGCGCGCTCGGCGTGACCCCGGAATCGTCCTACCTCGGTTTCGACATCTCGCCCGACTCCGGGACGGCGTTCGCGACCATGAGGGTCGGCGAGTTGTCCCGCCTCTACACCGTCAACCTGCAGACCGGCGCCGCCACGCAGGTCGGGCTCATCGGGAACGGCGCGCAGTCGGTCGGCGGCCTGGCGATCGTCCCGCGCGGCGTGGTCGTCACCGGCGCCGGCAAGTCGAAGCACGGCGGCCCGGCCGTGAAGGTGTTCGACCCGAACACCGGCGCCGAGCTGAATTCGTTCTTCGCGTTCGACGCGAACTTCCGCGGCGGCGTGCGCGTCGCGACCGGCGACGTGAACGGGGACGGCGTGCTCGACATCGTCGCCGGCGCCGGACCGGGCGGCGGGCCGCACGTGAAAGTGTTCGACGGCACGAACCTCGCCGTGCTGCACGACTTCCTCGCGTTCGACGACCCGTTCAAGGGCGGGGTGTTCGTCGCGGCTGCCGACGTGAACGGCGACGGCGATGCCGACGTCGTGGTCGCGCCCGACAAAGGCGCCGGGGCCGGAGCGCACGTGAAGGTGTTCAGCGGCGCGAACGGCGCCGAACTCGCGTCACTGTTCGCGTTCGACCCGAACTTCACCGGCGGCGTCAGCGTCGCGGCCGGCGACGTGAACGGCGACGGCTTCGCGGACGTCATCGCGGGCCAACTCAGCGGCAAGCGCGCGGACGTCGCCGTCTTCTCCGGTCCGTCGCTGACCTTCGTCGGCGCGTTCCAGCCGTTCGAGAACTCCTACCAGGGCGGCGTGCGCGTCGCGCTCGGGGACGTCACCGGCGACGGAGTGCCGGAAGCGATCTCGATCGGGTCGAAGCGCGTCCTCGTGAGGGACGGCGTCACGCTGCTGCCGGTGTTCGGCGGTGCGGGCGGTTTCGCGCCGGGAGTGAAGGGCTTCCCGAGCGTCGCGTGCGCCGACCTCGACGGCGACGGCGTCTCCGAGCTGATCGTCGCGTCGGGCGCCGGGAAGCACCCGAGGCTCCGCGTGTTCGACGCGGCCGCCGGCGGCGAAGAACTCGGCGCGTTCGACAACCTCGAACCGTTCTCCGGCTTCAAGGGCGGCGTCTTCGTGGCGGGCGCGAACGGGCCTTGACCGATCGCCGCGCGCTCTCGCGGATCCTCGCGCTGCCGTTGATCGCCGGGGCGCTCTTGCGCGCGCTCGGCGCGTTCTGCCTTGCGCCGCACGTCCCGACGCACGGCGACTCGAACACCTACCTCACGTTCGCGCGGCACTTCCTCGCCAGCGGCTCGGTGTTCGACCTCGCGACGATCGACGTCCGCCCGCCTCTGTACTTCCTGCTCGTCGCGCTCGGGCTCGTCGGCGGCGACCCGCATCCGTGGGTGTACCTGCTGCAGTCGGCGTTCGATCTCGGGACGTGCGCGCTGCTCGCATCGCTCGCGCTGCGTCGCTTCGGCGCGCGCGCCGCGACCGCGACCGCGTGGGTCGGCGCGCTCCTGCCGACGTCGATCCTCTATTGCGCCGCGCTCGTGATGGCGGAGAGCGTGGTCGGATTCTGCGCGGCGCTCGCGCTCGTCGTGCTCGATCGCGCCGACGGAGCGCCGCGGCCGCTGCGCGCGCTGTGCATCGGGCTCGTGCTCGCGGTCGCGATCCAGGTGAAGGAGCTCGGGACGCTGGTCGCCGCGGCCGTCCTGCTCGCGGTGCTGTTCCCGGGGAAGGACTCCGGCGATCGCTTCGGCGTCCGCGCGCGCGCGGCGGCGACGATCGTCGTCGGCCTCGCGATCGGCCTCGCCCCGTGGACGATTGCGACGGCGCGCGTGGTTGGCCGACCGCTGCCGACCGGGACGTACGGGTACTGGGCGCTGATGTACGACAACGCGCGCGGCCCCGTGAACGGGCACCTGCAGTGGACGCTCGAGAAGGACCGCGACGCGGCGATCGCGCTCGCGCGGCGGACGTTTCGCGCGGCCTTGCTCGAGTACCCGGGACTCACCGCGCGCCGCGCGGGCGTCCGCCTGCGCGTGCTCGTCGGGCCGGAGACGTACTTGCCGACGGTGACGTGCGCGTACGCGTTCGAACGCTTCGTCCCGAGCATCCGCTCCAACGCCGATTACTACCGCACGACGTGGCGCCTCCCCGAGTCGTTGCGCGGCCGCCAGGTGCAGCTCGCGCTCGGCGCGTGGATGCTCGCATTCTTCACGTTGACCGCGGCCGGCACCGCGCTCGCCGCGCGGACGCGCGTGGCGCGCGTGTTCCTCTTCATGCTCGCCGTCGCGGTGGTCGTCGTCGCGCTCACCGTCTCGATGGACCGCTACCGCCAGGGCTTCGTCCCCGCGGCGCTGCCGCTCGCGGGATTGGCGGTCGCGCGCCTCTTCGCGCCGCGCGGCGAGCGGTGGACGCGCGCGGCGATGATCACCGCGATCGTCGTCGGCGCCTCGCTGTTCGTGACGATGTTCGTGCTCGATGCACCGGCTGCGCCG
>CAZBOK010000330.1:0-5315 GCA_964493525.1 uncultured Phycisphaeraceae bacterium
CCGCCGGGCGTTCGGGAGTCGCGACCGCGGCGTCCGGTGCCGGCGTCGCGACCGCCTCCGCCGGCGGGGCGACGTCGTCGTTCGCGTCGGTGTCGTCGGCGCGCTCCGCGTTCTCCGGAGAGTCGACGAGCTCGCTGACGAGCGCGTCGAAGCCGCCGGCGTCTTCCGCCGGCGAATCACTCGAGATCTTGCCGGAGGAATCCCGCGTTCCGCCCACCGCGGTGGGGCGGGCGGATCGTTCGGAGCTGGAGTGCGTGGAGAGTGCGATCACGACCGCCGCGAAGGGCACCCACCGTGCCGTGCCCGCGCTCAGCTCCGCCGGTGCTCGCAAACCCAGCGGGATCGCCGATCTGCGCGACGGATCGCGGATGTGCGGTTCGATCCGCGCTCGTTCGGCGAGCGGAAGGACTTTCCCGCGAACGGCCCGCACGCGAATCGACTTCGCCGGAGCCTCTTCCCGGAGCGTCCGCAGGAAAGTTGAGCGGGACGGCGAGAATTCCCTCTCAAGTCACCCCTCAACCTGCCGAATAAGGGAGTGGTCGCATCCGGCGCGGCGGCTCGAACAGCGTCGCGCGCTGAAGTAGGAGACGGACCATGGCAGTCGAAGGACTCGGCAACGTGAAGGGCCAGGGCGCGGATCGTCCGGATGAATCGGGACGTGCTGCGCGCACGAAGAAGGCGGACTCGGTCGTTTCGCGTTCGAACGCGAATCCTGCCGCGGGGGGGGATCGCGTCGAGTCCGAAGCGACGTCGAAGATCCAGAGCCACGCGGACTCCGTCCAGGCCGAGGTCGAGCGCCGGGCGCGGATCGCCCAGAAGGAGCGCGACCTGCTCCTCGCGCTCGCGAACCAGCCGGCCGCCGTGCGCCTCGCGGCGCAGCGACTGCTCCAGATCTCGAGGATGAGCGACGTCGAAGCCTGACGGACGGGTCTCCGTCCGCGAGCAGAACGATCCTGCGGAACGCTCCGACTCAGGAGCGGGCGATCGAGCGCGCAACGCGACGCGCGGCGAACCGCGCGAACCACTCGGGTGACGTGCTCATCAGCTCGGGGCCGTACTCGGTCCCGTCGGTGTCGCCTTCGTCCTTGAAGAAGCGATCCATCGACTCCGCCGCCGCGGCGTCCGCGCCGTCCACGAAGTCGTTCACCGAGACGACCAGCGTTCCGGTCTCGACGTCGACGATCGACACCGTCATGGCGAGCGCCGGCGGAGCGTAGGGCCGGTACCGCGTGATCGTCCCGAAGAGCACGGCGTCGACGCCGTAGCGCCGCCCGAGCTCGACGACGGTATCGATCGGGATGCGGCCGTTGCGTTGCGGGCTGTCGGCGGGCCGCAGGAGCGCGTCGCTCGGGTTCGCCTGGACCATGTCGAAGCGGCGTAGCTTCATCATCTCGTCGCGCAGCACCCGCGACACCGTTTCGGAGTCGACGCCGGTGGCGGATTCGTCGAACAGCGGCAGCGCGAGCACGCGCCGGTACTTCGAGGGGTCGACGGTCTCGTCGACGTACGCGACCGGTTCGGGAAGCGGCGCGTGCGGGATCAGGTGCATGCCGCGGAACAGGCAGCAGCCGGGCGCGGCGAGCGCGAGCAGCGAGACGGCGACGCTAGATCGGGCGTTCATCGTTCGTCCTTCTTGCCGCCGGCGGCGGGCTGACTCATGTGGGTGCGCTCGGCGATCTCGCGCTCGAGCAGCTCCTTCTCGAACGCGAGGCGTTGGCGCTTCTCGACCGCGTACATCTCGGCGAGCGTCTTGCGCTCCTGCTCGAGCCGCTCCGCGCGGTCCTTGTACTTCGCGAGTTCCTGCTCCGAATGCTGCACGCGCTCGGTGAGCGCGGCGACGGCTTCCTGGCGCGACGCCAGCTCGCCTTCCTGCTCGTGGATCTTCTTCGCGGCGTCGCCCATCTGGATGTCGAGTTCGCGCTTGTCGGCGAGCGCCTTCGACAGCAGATCGCGCAGGTGCTCGTTCTCCTCGAGGAGAGTCGTGCGCGCGGATGCGGCGAGCGGCGCGCCGCTGCCTCCTTCGCGGCGCGGAGGCGCGGTGCTGGACGCGTCCTCCGAACCGAACGGGTGGACGAGGTTCGCGGTGCCCGAGCAGGCGGCAACTGCGAGGACGATTCCGAGCGATGCGAGACGGACGACGCGCATGGTTTCCTCCGAGGCTCGCGCCGGTCAGGCCGGCGGCGAGTCGTCGTAATCGCACTCGATCTCGATCTTCCGGCCGCACTCGCAGTGCGCGACGATCCGCTGCACGCGATTGCCGTCCTCGATCACGGTGACGCTCGCCGGCTTCGACGTCTCGCCGGCGGCGCGCGGCACGACCGGCGACACTTCCGTGCTCTCGCCCCGTTGCAGCGCGCGCAGGATCGCTCCCGGCTGGACCCCGGTGCGTCGCGGCGCGTCCTGTTTCTGTCCCTTGTCGGCGGTCATGCGGACTCCGGTCGGCGGTTCTTCTGTCGCAGCGCGTCGAGGCGCGCCCGGATCTTCTGCTGGGCGCAGGCGAGAATCTGGCAGACGCGCGATTCGGTGACTCCGAGCAACGCGCCGATGTCCTTCAGGAACAGGTTCTCGGCGAAGTAGAGGACGACCACCTGCCGCTCGCGCTCCGGCAGATCGCGGATCGCGGCCTCCACCTGCTCGAGCTCTTCGTGGTTCGACGCTTCGCGGTCCGGCGCCGGGGCTCCGGCGTCGACGGCGTCGAACTCCTCGCCGGTCGCGTTCTGGGTCGGCGCGCGGAGCAACTGCTCCGCTTCCGATTGCGCGAGCAGCTCCTCGACGTCCTCCGGCGCGAGCGCGAAACGGTCGCCGATCTCGCCGGGCGTGGGCAAGCGTCCCTGGTTGGCGCGGAAGTCGTTCTCGAACGTCCGCAGCTCCTTCAGGCGAGCGCGAGCGCCGCGCGGCAGCGGATCATGCCGGCGCAGCTCGTCGAGCACGGCGCCGCGGATGGCGAGGTACGCATAGGTGCGAAACGACGCGCCGCGCATCGGCTGGTAGGTGCGCGCGGCGGTCAGGAGGCCGACGGTGCCGGCGCCGATCAGGTCGTCGCGATCGAGGCCCTGCGGGATCGCGATCGGCAGCCGGCAGACGACGCGCGCGACGAGGTCGAGGTGGCGCACGGCCAGCTCATCGCGCGCCTCGTCATCGAGCAGCTGGACCGGCGGCGGCGTGATGGCCGTCACCGTTCCCGCGCCTCCCTGCGGCGCGCCCCGACCGGATCCATCGGTGTCACTGGAGGGATTCACGGTGAATCTCATCGGCCGGATCGATCGGCGGGTTGAGGGTTGCAGCAAGGAACCCGGCGACTCCGACGCAGGCCCCGGACGCGAACGCGCGCAGGAGCGCGGTCCACGTGCCGGTCCGCAGGGCGAGGCCGAGGCAGAGCGCGAGCCCGAAACCGGTCGCGAGCCCGAGCGAAGTCCAGCGTCCGCGACGACTCACGCCTTCTTCTCCGCGGTCGGCGCCGTCGGCGTCGTCGCCGCGGCAGCCGCCGGAGCGAGGTCCGGACGCCGACCGAGGACGATGTTCGCGACCAGCGCGCGCGTCGCCGGAGCGAGGTCCCCGGCGAGCGAACGACCGTGCGCGAAGGCCGCGGCCGGGAGGTCGAGCGCGCACGGCGCGTTGATCAGGTTCCCGAGGCGCTCGGTCTCGTCGAGGTGCGTGAACACGATCGCCGCCGGCTCGAACGGCCGCATGCGGCGGGCCTGGTTCAGGAGCGTGGTGGGCTCGAGGTTCGCCGGCAACACCAGGTGGACCGCGAGCGGGTCGGGGTCCGCGATGCGACCGCGCAGCGCCTCGAGCGCGGCGTGGTCGCGCAGCCCGAGCCCCGCGGTGTCGACCAGGACGGTCGCGTTCTTCGGCAATTCATCGAGCGCCGCCGCGAGATCGACCGCGCCGCGCGCGGTCCGGAACGGCAGTCCGAGGCGTTCCGCGGTGCGCCGCAGCAGCTCGGCGCCGCCCGGCCGCTCGCCGTCGAGGCTCAGGACCGCGACCGGCGTCTGGCGCGGATCCTTGCCGGCCGCCGATCCGCGCGCTTGCTGCATCAACTTCGCGATCGTCGTGGTCTTGCCCGCGCCCGCCGGTCCGACGAACGCGAAGCAGCGCGGCCGGCGCTCGCGGATCACCGGACCGCCCGGGAGGATCCCGGCGAGCGCGTTGCGCACGAAGTCGCTCTTCTTCGGGTCGAGCGGGTTTCCCTCCGTCGCGGGCGCGAGCGCGGCGGACGCGAGCACGCGCCGCACGAGTCGCGGATCGACGCCGTGGAACTGGAGGACTTCGGCGACGCGCGCGAGACGCGGCGCGACGCCGGGGACGCCGGGCAGGTGCGCGGCGGTTCCGACCGCCGCGGACGCCTCGCTCGCGGTCGCGGTCTGGCGGCCGGTGACGCCCGACTGCTGCAGGTCGCGGCGCAAGAGCGCGAGCTCCGCGCGCAGTCGCATCACGCCGTCCGCCGGCTCCTCACGCTCGACGTCGGCGGCGATCACCTCCGCGCCGCCCGAATCCTCCTTCGATTCGAGCACGAGCGCGTTCGGTCCCAGCTCGGCCTGCAGCTTGGTGAGAGCCTCGGCGACGGTGCGAGCCTTGATCGTGCGGATTCTCATCTCTCTCCTCCGGCGGCGCGTCACCGCGCCGCGACGGCCTCATCCGGTGCGCCGACGAGCCCGATCGGCTCGATGCGCTTCACGCCATTGATTTCGTTGTAGGACAGCACCGGCACGCGCGGCTTCATCTCGAGCAACTGCAGCGCGAGCACGCGCCGCAGCGTCGGTCGCACCACGACCACCGGAGCCAGTCCCTTCGCGAGCGCGTCCTGCACGCGCTCGCGCACGCGATCGGCGACCTGCCGCAGCAGGCTGCCGAGCTGATTCGGATCCGACGCGAGGTCGGCGAGCCGCTGCTCGAGTCCCGGGTCGAGCGTGACGACGCGGAGGACGCCCGCGGCGTCGACGGCCGCGGCCGAGAGCGAACGCGCGAGCCGTTCGCGCGCGAACTCCGCGAGCAGGTCGGCGTCCTTGGTCCGCGCACCGTGATCGGCGAGCGCCTCGAACACCGGCGTCAGGTTCTTGATCGAGACGCCCTCACGCAGCAGGTTTTTCAACACGCGGTGGACGTCGCCCGCGGCGAGCGGCGCCGGCGTCACCTCCTCGACCAGCGCCGGGGACGTCTTCTTCAACTGCTCGACGCGCTCCTTGGTGTCGTCGCGCGTGAGGATCTCGTGCGCGTGGTCGCGGATCACTTCCGCGAGGTGCGTCGCGAGCACCGCGGCCGCGTCGATCACCGTGTATCCCTTCGCCTCGGCCTCCGCGCGCAGCTCCTCGCGG
>CAZBOK010000331.1:0-5294 GCA_964493525.1 uncultured Phycisphaeraceae bacterium
TGCAGCCAGGTTCTGGTCGGCGAAGTTCCGAACGCGCCGCTTGTCGGCGCTCAACTCGTCATTCAGTCGTTCTTCGCCGACCCGTACGTCACTCGCGGCTACAGCGCGACGAATGCGGTGATTCTCGGGTTCTGACTGTCGAGCCTGCCCGCCGCCACGCATCGCCACGCCTACGGGAACGCTCGTACCAAGAGCACTCCCGCCGCGACTACTGCCGGCGTCGTCGCGGGCACCCCGACGCGCGCTCCCATCCCCGCGACCACGAGGTGCGGCAGCGCGAGCCAGAGCGTCACCTTCTCCGCGGGCGACAGCAGGCTCGCGGGCGCGACTCTAAAGAGCCATCTGCGGTCCGGTAGGGCGGCGCCAGGAGCGAGCACGCGGCGCTCGCGAGTTCGATCACGCAGAACGTCGTGATCACGGTCATGGTTCACAGCTCCCGGATCGGCCGGTCTTCCTCTGGGCGCCCGTACGCATCGCATGCAAGGTGGAGGGGCGCGGCGGCATCGACCTCAAACTCGCGTTCGAGTGCTTCGAGAAGTAATCGTGCGAGAGGTCACTAACTGCGCATCGACGTCGAGGCCTTCGCAGCCAAGACACCCTTGTTGCGTTGGAACGCGTACGACTCCACGAGGAAACTCGACACTGTCTTCGCCGCGTTCACGACGAGCCTCGCATGATGCGCTGGGGGCCTGCGCACGCGGGGGTGTCCGTCGCTGATTTTGTTCCGGAGCGACGCGAGTGCATGAACCACGGTCACGAGACCGCGGATGACGTCCTTGAATCGGTCATCGAGGTCAGAGCGCTCATCATCCATCCGTAGGAGCTTCGCGACTTGCCTGAAGAGCTTGGGTAAGTCGCCCTTGTAGTCGTCCCGCGCGCCCGTGAGGCGAAGTTGAAGCTCGCCCAGCGTCGCCTCGAGCATGGTCCGGCCACTCGTGATCGCGCCATCGAAGTCCCCTCGCCTGATCCGGTCGTCACACTTCTCGACCAGTTCTTGCACGTAGGCGTCTGAGAGGACATCCAATGCATGTGGCGCAGCGCCGATGTTTACCCCCACGGCCGATTGACGGCGGGGGCCATAGATCGGCTTGCCTGAAGTCTTTCTCATTGCCGCGATCTGCCAACAATCGGCCGCGAGGTACTTGTTGAAAATAGCGACCAAGACGTCGACTTCCTGCTGATCGGGTCGGACAATCGGGTGCACCATCTCGCACAGAAATTGCAGGAACGCGTGATCGGAAGTGTGTAACAAGTCGAGGCGGGGATCATCGAACGCCCAATGACTTGACCAGTCCTGGTTGTTCTCGCAGTGTTGCGAGATGTCGTCACGAAACGTCGTGAAACGAGTGTCCAACGAAGGAAGGGCATCGAGGTCATACAAGCGCGCCAGGAATTCTCTGTCCGTCTGGCGTCCCGCGAATTGGATCTGCGACTCCTTGATCTCATCCAGGATATTCTTGCGTGTCACTTCGGTCACCGTGCGATCCGACGCGGTGTCGTCGAAGATGCGCCGCGCATCAGGTGTGACGGGGGTGATATGCCCGTCGACGTACTTGAGCCCGTCCCTTCGAAGACACGCAATGAGTTCTGCGATCGCGTCCTTCGCTGCGCTCTTGTTGAACGCCGCCGGCACCTCCTGTTCTGCTTTCCGCAAGACACCCTCAAGAACGCTGACGAGCCGCCGCACGTCCTTGGCGTCCGTGAAGTCGAGCGTGTGATAGTGCTGTTCGACGAACGAACGCCGTTGCCCAGACTCTGGCGGAATGTAGTCCCGGTCGCATGAGATTCCTGCGGCCTCGAACTCCATCGCGATGCGGTGGAGAGTCCACCCGACCAGCAATTCTCGAAGCTCGTTCCGCGTTCGCTTGCTGATGAGTTCGACGTTCATTCGTCGCGCTCCGTGGATCGGCGCATGTCTCGGGTATCGACGCGGCCCGGCGTCGATTTCATCACGAGCGCGTGTCGATCGTCACCGCGCTCTTCCCGAAGTACCAGAACAGGTCGGACACGAGCGCCATGCGCCACGGTCCGATCCCGCCATCTTCGACGGCGCACTCTCGCGCACGCCGCACATCAAGCCGATCCCGGAACCGCCGATCCCGAACGTACGCCGCGAGCGGCATCTTCTCCGTGATGCGCATCGCGTAGACGAGCCGGCCGTGGCCGGCGCTCGAGCGACCTGCGCCGCCCGTCCCGACCACCAAGTCGCCGACCTCGGCGAGCTCCACGACGTTCGGCCTCCCGCCCGCGAGGGGTTCGCGGTGCGCGAACTTGCAGACGGCGAGGGAGCAGAAGCGCGCGTCGACGCATGGTGCGACGCCGAGGTCGTGGTGGAGGACGTAGGAGAGGAGGCGGGTCACGGCGCGGCGTCCGCGTGGCGCCCCCGCGATGGTCCCCTGCCCGCCGAGACTCGCTTCCGCTCGACTGACTCGTAGATCTCCCGGACGAGCTCGTCCTCGGGCTTGTCGACGACCTGCACGCGGATCACCCGCGGGTCGTTCAGGACGACCATCCAGTCCGCCAGGTGCGAGCTCACGACAAAGCCCCAGCGCATGCGCGGCAGGATGAAGTCGTAGTAGGGGATCGAGTCGAGTCGGCGCGGCACCGGGTCGGTGACTGCGCCGAAACTCTCGGGCGAGGGGACGAAGCCGACCATCATGCAGGGGTAAGCGCCCGCAGACTCGGCGTCATTCCGAGTGAGGATGTCCCGGATCTTGTCCTCGTGCGGACCCAGCTGAACGCGCGCGAACCACCTGTGGCGCGACACGCTCGCCCGCCACAGGATGGAAAGCTGGAACAAGCGGAATCGCGGGTGGTCGACGTCGCGCCGAAGGACGAACGTCGCCGCCGTCGCCGCCTTGATCCTCGCGACGAGGTCGCGGTAGACCTCGACGCCGAAGTCATCCCATCGGGAGTTGAAAAGGTCCTCGCACGTGGCGCAGAGGATTCGATCCCAGATCCCCGACTGCAGGTGCACGACGTCAGCCCGTTGGTCGACGCCGCCGCGAGCCATGCGGTGGCTCTCGTCGAATAGCTCCTCGTACATGGCGTCCGGGATGACGTGGCTCTTGCGGAGCGGGCCGGGGCCAAGGCAGAAGCGACAGGTGTGCACACTTCCTCCCTAATCACCAAGGTGCAGTTCCCGTCGCCACAGCAAGATGATCTTTCGTGGCGTGCTCTGTTTGCGCGACGATCGAATACACGTGACTTAAGTAATCCACGCCCCACGCCTTGTATACCGTCTCGTCGTGCTGTGTGCGGTGGGCGATGTTGCCTCGAATCGTGATATAATCATCCAGTTTGTTGGCGGCTTGGACGCTCGGCATGCCCTGCCAATGCCAATGTGACGATACGTTGACGAGGCCGATCAGCTCCTCAAACAACTCATTCACCTGATTCGTTTTTGGTGTATTCAAGTTCCCAATCCACCGCGCCAGAGCGTTCGCTCTATGACCAACAAGAATCGTCCGCCAGCCGCCGTCGGCGATATCCCACACTCTTCTCGAATCCTTTTGTTCGAATAACGGACGGGTTGCCGCGTCCCTCACCTTTGATGGAATTGCGAGGGCGTTGGGCGCATTGGCGAGGAGGAAATCGAACGCTTCACCTGCCAGATCCTCGACGTAAGCTTCCCAGCACGCGGTGATGAAAACGATCGCGGCCCGGTTCAACACGTCGACGCCGTGCTTGCGTCCAGGCCCCTCGCCCACGAGAGTTTCGTGGATCTCCCAGAGCTGATTCACATCCTTCTGATTGTCAACAAAATGGCCGAGTGCTATTGACGGCATCAGCGCCTCCTACCTGCGAGTCCATCACTTCGCGATATTCCGCGCTTTCACGCCGAGGCCGCAGCAGGTTCGCTTCATGTGGTCTTCCAGGATGGCGAGCGCGGACAAGTCCGCCGCGCCGAGTCGCTGGCCAGTTGACGCTCGATATTGACGAACATCCGGTGGTTCATCAGTTCACGTTTGTGCGTCATCGCGCCTCACCGAAGCCGTTTCACCGAATCGTCGCCTCGATCCTGTTCTTCAACTGTCTTGCCAAGTCCTCGGGCGTCTCCCACACGATGTGGTTGTACTGCCGTGTATCGAAGTGGCACCTCTCCAGGTCGTCTTTGCGGCACGTCCACACGACCGGCAACCCAAGCCCGAGCGCAAAGCCGGCCTCGAAGTACACGCCCGGCTTCTGGAGCGTGAAGTCGGCGATGAGGAAACGACTCCTGCGGATGTCGGCGATTATCTTGTCGCAGATCTTTTCAAGGTGCTCTTCCTTGTCCACTCGGTGAGGCCTGTAACCAGTGCGCTCGATTCCCGGAGCAAATCCGTCGGTCCACGCGATCTCCATCGACGAATCGAAAGACATAGCAACAAACGCCTGCTTTGACTCGGCGCGCGAGGTTTGAAGCTCCGCGGCGCGGGCCCAGCCTTCCGCGCTAACGGTTACGCTGCCTGGAATCACAGGAGTGGACTTCTCGAGCCATCCCCGCGCAGCCAGCGTTCGGAGGAAGAATAGGAACTGCGTGTCGTTCGACGCGAATACGACCGAATGGTCAGGCCCATACAATTGGACGGGATTTCCAACATCTTGGCTCAACCCTATGAGGTTCAGCAGAGATCGGTCTAGTCGCTCGCCGATTGACCGCGGTGCCCAGAGCTCGGTGACATCGTGTAAACGCACGCCACCGGGCAAGTTCGCTGGTGCGTCCCCGTTGCTCGACAGTAGTAGGATCGCATGGCCTCGAATGGTCTGTTCTCGGATGCAGCCAGCGAGCAAGCCTCGAGCCGGGTCGGCGCAACCCATCAACTCCAGCTTAGCCTCCGAGGAAATAGAAAACGTTCCACAACAGGGGCAGGCAATATCCCAGGTGTCATTCTGGCCTCGGCCTGTCGCCCTGAATCGCGGGTCCTTCAATCGGCAGATCGGACACGTGTTATTGTCCATCAGGAGTTTTCCAAGTCATTCTGCTCTAGGTCATGCCGGACTTGTGTGTTGGGCAGTATCAATGTAAGCGTGTGTTCTAGTTCGTCATTGGAATGGCGATGAGGTTGACTGGGGCCGACCACTGCGTCGAAACCGCGCGATTGTCCTCTTGAGCGCTCTCGGGACCCATTACCGGCAGCATGGGACCTCGGGGACCCCGATCCGACTGCGATCGTGATCCCGAGCTGACCCCGGCATCGCCGCGCACGGCGCGCGATGACTCGCCGAACGTCCCCGACACGACCCCGATCCCGCACCGGCGTTCCTCCGCCCGCTGAACCCGTTCCGACCCGACCTCCAGGACCCCAAAGTGG
>CAZBOK010000332.1:0-5280 GCA_964493525.1 uncultured Phycisphaeraceae bacterium
CCTCGACCTCCACGGGCGCTTCGGCCGGGACATCGACGGCGGCGGGGGAGGCTTCGATCGGACGCGGTGCGCCGCGAATGCGCGGGATGCGCGCGGGCGGCGGCTCCGGCGCCGCGTGCGCGGCCGCGTCCGAGCCGTCGCCCTGGCCGAACGCTTCGTGAAGCGTGCGCCGCGCCTGCGCCCAGGTGATCGGCGTCAATCGATGGCCGGCGGCTCCCGCGGCTTCGACCGCTTCGGCGTACGTCGCCTCCGGATTCGACGAGAGGAACGCGAGCGTGAAGTTGAGTTGGGGGGACGCGGGCTTGTACGGCGATGGGCGGGGCATGATCCGGGGTCGTCACGTGTAGGGGATGAAGCGGTCGGGATCCTACCGCTTCGTGCGCGCGCGCAGCACGAGCGCCGCTCGGGCAACGTGAGGACCGACTCAAGATCGCGGAGCGGGTCGTCCGATCCGAGACGGAGAGAGTGGTTTCGCGCGGCAGGATTCGCCGCGACGGAGTCAGCGCGGCGGGTCGGCCGCCGACCCGGAGCCCGCGCGCCGCACGACCTCGAACGCCGAACGCAGTCGGTCCACAACGGCGCTCTTGCGCGCCGCATCGGCAAGGCCCGGATCGAGCCGCGCGAGCGCGGCGCCGCGGGCGAGGATCTCCGCCGGCCGATCGTCGCGAGCGTGGATCCGACCATGGGGGAGTTCGAGGCGAAGACGCGCACCGGCCGGATGCGCCAGGACGCACCGGTGGTTCGAGCGCGATCGCGACGGTCGCCTGGACCGCATCGAGTGCGGCCTGCAGCGGCTCGATGCGAACCGCTTCGCGTTCAAGAGCGACGCACGCGCACCCGCGGCGCGCGTGATCGACCCGGGGCTCGAGTTCTCGACGCTGATCGGCGGGACGCCGCCGAACGACAACAGCACGGTGGCGCACGGCGCGATGGGGCTCGCGGTCGACGACGACGGCGAGGTCGTGATCGCCGGATCCGTCAGCGACGTCGGCTCCCCGGTGACGGCGGGCGCGTTCGACACGGGCGGGCGCCATCCTCATCGGCGACGCATTCGTCGCGCGGTTTGACGCCGAAGGCCGGACGCCGCGCTTCGCGACGGTCATCGGCGAGAACTTCGGAGATCGGCGCTACGACGTCGCGCTCGACGCCGGTCGGGCGATCAGCTCGCGCAGGCGGAACGCGAATCGGCGCCGTTCGCGATCAGGCGGGCGAGCGCGGAGAAATCGACGGGCTTCACGACGTGCGCGTCGAAGCCCGCCTCCTTCGTGCGGCGCTTGTCCGACTCCTGACCGAAGCCGGTCATCGCGACGATGAACGCGCGGATTCCGGCCGCGCGCATGCGCCGGCAGATCTCGTGGCCGTCCATCCCGGGCAGACCGATGTCGAGCAGCACGATCGACGGACTTCGCGCACGCGATTGCGCGAGAGCGGTCTCGCCGTCGTGCGAGACGTCGACTGAGAACCCCTCGAGCTTGAGGAGCATCGAGAGGCTCGTCGCTGCGTCGACGTTGTCCTCGACGAGCAGAACGTGCCGAGGGGTGCGCGGGCGGTCGGGGCTCGGCGCCGCGGCCTCGCTCGACCGCGGGAGCGCGCGCTCGGTGCGACACGGCAAGCGAACGACGAACTCGCTGCCGAGTCCGGGACCGTCGCTGGACGCGGAAACCGATCCGCCGTGCAGTTCGACGAGGTTCTTCACGAGCGACAGCCCGATGCCGAGCCCGCCGTGCGCACGATGGCGCGCGCTCTCGACCTGCGCGAACAGATCGAACACCGGGGACAGCATCTCGCGCGGGATGCCGATGCCGCGATCACGCACCCGGATGATCGCGCAGGACGATTCTCCGCCGGCGCCCGGCTCGACGTCGAGCGAGACGCGGATCGTCCCGCCGGAGTCCTGGTACTTCGCGGCGTTGTCGAGCAGGTTGGTGATCACCTGCGTCAGCCGCACGACGTCGCCGTCGACCCAGATCTCCCGATCGGACATCTTCAACTCGATGTCGTGGCGATACGACTTGATCATCGGCAACGCGGTCTCGAGCGCGTCCTTGATGACGGTGGTGAGGTTCAGGCTCTCGACGCGCAGCTTGATCTTCGCCTCGGTGATGCGCGACACGTCGAGCAGGTCGTCGACCAATCGCGTGAGCAGCTCGACCTGCCGTTCGATGAGGTCGCGGCACCATTTCGTCGTCGGAGGGTCGACGCTCCCGGTCTGCAGGACGGTCACCGCGTTGCGCACGGCGGCGAGGGGATTGCGGAGCTCGTGCGAGAGGACTGCGAGGAACTTGTCCTTGCGCCGGTCGGCTTCGCGCAGTTCCTCCTGCAGGCGCATGTGCTCGGAGATGTCGACGAGCGCGCCGGGGAAGCGCACGCTCTTGCCGTCGGCGTCGCGCTCGACCCGACCGCGCAAGCGGATCCAGCGCGGTTGATGGTCCGCCGCGCGCACGCGGCACTCGATCACGCAGTCCCCGCCGCGCTCGACTGCTTGCGAGATCGACGCCGCGACGCGCGCGCGATCCTCCTCGTGCACCGCGGCCAGGAATCGCGGGAGCGGCGCGCCGCGCAGCGTCTCGGCGACATCGACGTCGAGGTAGAAAGCGAGCCGTTCGTCGCCGACGAGGCGATCTTCGACGACGTCCCAGATGAGCGTCGCGACGGAGCCGGCCGCGACGGCGAGCGAAAGCCGCTCCTCGCTCGCGCGCAAGTGCTCGGTCGACGCCTCGAGCTGTCGCGTGCGCTCGGCCACGCGTCGCTCCAGCTCCTCGTTCAACCGTGCGAGTTGCCGGGTCTTCCGATGCAGGTCGGCGAACGCCGACACCTTCGCGCGCAGGATCTCCGGGACGATCGGCACCGAGACGAAGTCCATCGCGCCGCGCTGGTAACCCTTCAGGCGGTCGTCATCGGTGGTGAACACGGCGGACACGAGGATGATCGCGGTCTTGTCGAAGCGCGGGTGCTGGCGGACCATCGACACGAGCTCGAAGCCGTCGAACTCCGGCATGCACACGTCGATCAGCATCACCGCAATGTCGTGCCGCAGGAGGCAGTCGAGGGCCTCGCGCGCCGAGCCGGCCTTGATGAGCGTCTCGCCGAGGTCGCCGAGGATCGCCTCGTAGCTCAACAGCTTGCCGGGCTGGTCGTCGACCAGCAGCACGTTCACGCTCTCGTCGTGGCGGACGGAGACCGGTGGCGTGGAGTCATCGATCATGGGTCACCGATGCAGCCACATGCGGAGCGCCGCGAGGAGTTGCTCGTTGTTCACGGGCTTCGCGAGATAGTCGGACGCGCCGGCCTCGAGGCATTTCTCGCGGTCGCCCTTCATCGCCTTCGCGGTGAGCGCGATGATCGGCAACCGGGCGAACGCCGAGTTCTTGCGGATGTGCTGCATCGTCTCGAAGCCGTCCATTTCCGGCATCATGATATCCATCAGCACGATCGCGACGCCGGGCGTGCCTTCGAGCTTCTGGATCGCCTCGCGTCCGGTCGACGCCGTGATGACGTTCATCCCGCGGCGCTCGAGGATGCTCGACAGCGCGAAGATGTTGCGCACGTCGTCGTCGACCACGAGCACCGACTTGCCGCGGAGGTACTCGTCCGAGTTGTGCAGGTGGCGGAGCATCTCCTGCTTCTGGTGCGGCAGGTCGGAGACGACGCGGTGGAGGAAGAGCGCCGTCTCGTCGAGGAGTCGCTCGGGCGACTCCACGCCTTTCACGACGACGCTGCGCGCGAGCGAATGCAGCCGCGCGTCCTCTTCGGGGGAGAGCTCCTTCCCGGTGAACACCACCACCGGGAGATCGCAGAGGGTCTCGTCGCGGATCTGCTCGAGCACCTCGAAGCCCGACATGTCGGGCAGCCGCAGGTCGAGCACCATGCAGTCGTACGCCTTGGTGCGCACTTTCTCGAGCGCCTCGGCGCCAGTGCTGACCGAGGTGATCTCGATGTCGTCGTGCCCGAGCAGCTCGGCGATCGACATCTGCTCGGCGGGATTGTCCTCGACGACGAGAAGCTGCCGGCGCTGCGCGGTCGCGTACTGCTTGATGCGCGAGAGGGACGCTTCGAGATCGGCGGTCGTGGTCGACTTGGTCACGAACGCGAACGCGCCGCGGGCGAGGCCGTGCTGGCGCGCCTCGTCGAGCGTGACGATCTGCACCGGGATGTGCCGCGTGGACGGGTCCTGCTTCATCTGGCTCATCACGGTCCAGCCGAGCATGTCGGGCAGGAACACGTCGAGCGAGACCGCGGTGGGGCGGAACTGTCGCACCAGCGACAATGCCTCGCCGCCGCGCTGCGCGATGATCACCTTGAAGCCGCGATCGTGCGCGAGGTCGGCGAGCACGCGCGCGTAGTGCGGATCGTCCTCGACGATGAGCAGGCTCGTGTCGCCCGGCTCGATGGTGTCGCGATCGTCGGGGATGCGCTCGATGGTGCGTTCCGGGGTCCACGCGACGCGGTAGCCCGGGTGGCGCGGCGCCGACTGCGGCTCCTCCGGCGTGCGCGCGGCGACCGGCGGGCCCGGGTAGCGCAGCGCGAGATAGAAGGTGAAGGTGCTGCCGAGGCCCGGCGTCGATCGCAGGTGGATCTCGCCGCCGAGGAGTTGCGCGAGCTCGCGGCTGATCGCGAGGCCGAGGCCGGTGCCGCCGTACTTGCGGCTCGTTCCGGCATCCGCCTGCTGGAACGCTTCGAAGATGATCTTCTGCTTGTCGACCGGGATCCCGATGCCGGTGTCGGACACCTCGAAGGCGACGACGCCGCCGGCGCTCGAGAGCTGCGGGTGATTCGGCGTCCAGCCGCCGGCGGCGGACGAGATCGACAGCCGCACGCCGCCTCGCTCCGTGAACTTGAACGCGTTCGACAGCAGGTTCTTCAACACTTGCTGCAGGCGCTTCGGGTCGGTGTAGAGGCTGCGGCCGAGGCGCGGGTCGAGCTCGACCTCGAACGAGAGGCCGCGGTTTTCTGCTTCGTGACGGAACGTCCGCTCGACGGTTTCGAGCATGCCGGTGAAGAACACTTCCTGCGCTTCGACGGAGACCGTGCCCGACTCGATCTTCGAGAGGTCGAGGATGTCGGTGATCAGGTTGAGGAGGTCGGTGCCCGCGCCGTGGATCGTGTGCGCGAACTCGACCTGCTTCTGGGTCAGGTTGCCGTCGACGTTGTCCGCGAGCTGCTGGCCGAGGATCATGATCGAGTTGAGCGGCGTGCGCAGCTCGTGCGACATGTTCGCGAGGAAGTCGGACTTGTACTTCGACGTGAGCGCGAGCTCGGCCGCCTTCTCCTCGAGCGCGC
>CAZBOK010000333.1:0-5272 GCA_964493525.1 uncultured Phycisphaeraceae bacterium
AGGGGGAGCGCGCCGACCAAGGGCCGACGCGGATGGCCGATCTCTACCCCGAAGGAGCGGACAGTCCGTTCGCGCGCTTCGGTCCCGACTTCGAAATGATCCCCGTGGACCTCGCGCGGACGGACGACGACGCGTTGCGCGCGCTCGACGCCCCGTTCATCGCGGTCGCGCTCCTGTTGATGAAGCACGTCGGCGCGCCCGATCTCTCGGCGCGGACATCGCGTGGGCCGAGTTGTTGGCTCGCGTGATGGAGGGCCCATCGCCGCGGCGTGCGTTGGTGCAGCTGTTAACGGATCTCGCCGAAGCGGCGCGCGACGAACGAGCGCCCGAGGCCTTCGTGGAGGTGCTGCCCGTGACGGAGACGACGTACGAGACGCTCGCCGATCGCTTGCGGCACGAAGGTCGACAGGAAGGCCGCGACGAGGGCGAGCGGCTCGGCCTCCTCGAAGAAGCGCGGCGCTCGCTCACACGCGCGCTCGAGCTGCGATTCGGCGCGGTCGATGCCGACGCGCATCGTCGGATCGCGGCCGCGGATCTCCCCCGCCTTCGCGCGTGGTTCGACCGCGCCGTGACGGCGTCGACGCAGGACGCCGTGTTCGTCGACGCTTGATCGCGGGTTGCCGCGTTCAGTTCGCGGGCTTCGCGGCCCCGTAGCTCTCCGCTTCGTTCGGGAACGTCCCGCCGACGACGTCGGCGACGTACTTCGCGAGCGCGTCGCGCACGATCCCGTTCACGTCCGCGTAGCGCCGCACGAACTTCGGCGGGCGCACCGACGTGAACCCGACCACGTCCGAGAACACCAGGATCTGCCCGTCGCACTCCTTGCCCGCACCGATGCCGATGGTCGGCACCGGCACGCGCGCCGTGATCTGCGCCGCGAGCGTCGCCGGGATTCCTTCGAGCACGATCGCGAACGCGCCGGCGGCGACCACGGCGTCGGCGTCCTGGAGCAGATGCTCGGCTTCCTCCGGCGCCTTTCCCTGGACCTTGAATCCGCCCATCGCGTGCATCGCCTGCGGCCGCAGCCCGATGTGCGCCATCACCGGGATCCCCGCGTCGACGACGGCCCGGATCGCGGGCGCGCGCTCGCCGCCGCCCTCCAGCTTCACCGACTCCGCGCCGCCGTCCTTCACGAAGCGCACCGCCGCGCGCACGGCGTCCTCGACCGACGCGTGGTAGCAGCCGAACGGGAGGTCGCCGACGACGAGCGCGTGGCGGACCGCGCGCCGCACCGCGCGCCCGTGATGGAGCATCTCGTCGAGCGTGACCGGCAGCGTCGAGTCGTAACCGAGCACGTTCGGCCCGAGCGAGTCGCCGACGAGGAGGACGTCGATCCCCGCCTCGTCGACGAGACGCGCCGTCGGATGGTCGTAGGCCGTGAGCGCCGTGATCGGCGGCGAGCCGCCGCGCACCTTGCGCGCCTTGATCGAGGGCGCGGTCACCTTGGTCGGCGTCGGATTCCCGGCAGCGCTCATCCCAGTCTCCGCGAACGAGAGGCGAAGGATCGTACCTCCGGGACTGCCTATCATGGCGCGACCGCTCGCGGTCACCCGACACCCACCCGAGGTTCCATGCGACGTCTTCCGGTTCTCGCGTTCACTTCGTTGCTCGCGCTCTTCGCGGCGCGCCCGCTCTCTGCCGGCGAACACTGGCAGGTGATGCAGATCGGCGGCGCGGATGCCGGTTACATCCACTCGACGACCGCGCCGGGTGAGAAGCCGGGCGAGACCCTCTCGACGGTCGAGACCGAGATGCGGCTCGGTCGGCTCGGCAGCACGATCCAGATCAAGATGGTCGTCCGCCAGTGGGAGAACGAAGCCGGACAGCTCACGCGCATCGAGTCGGACTCCGACATGTCGAAGCAGCGCACGCTGAGCGTCGGCGTCATCGACGGCGGGAAGATGAAACTCACCACCACGGTGCTCGGGAAGGACCACACCTCGACGATCGACTGGCCCGCCGACGTGCCGGGCGCGGAGGAGCTGCGTCGACGCACCCTCGCGACCGGCTTCAAGGAAGGCGCCGAGTTCACGGTGTGGCAGTTCGATCCGCAGTTCGGCAAACCGATCGAGGCGGTGATCACCGTCGGCGGCGCCGAAGAGGTCGACCTCCCGATCGGCAAGCAGCGCCTCCACCGCCTGACGACGCACCTCGAATCGATGGGGATCGACTCGATCAGTTGGGTCGACGACACGGGCGAAGCGCTCAAGACCTCCGTCTCGATGGTCGGCATCAAGATGGACACGCTCGAGTCGGACCGGGAGCACGTCGCGCACCTGCTCGATTCCGACGCCGGCGGCGCGACGCCCGAGGTGTTCTCGCAGTCGGTCATCCGCAGCAACGTCCGCCTGCCGCGGCCGCGCACGCTGACGTCGATCCTCTACCGCATCACGCCGAAGTCGAAGAAGGACGCGCTCCCCGAATTCGAGGACGAGCGCCAGCACGTCGAGTCGAAGGACCCGGCGACCGGCGCCGTGATGCTGCGCATCGACTCCGTGGTTCCGCCGGAGAACCGGAAGCAGCAGCGCCCGATGGTCGACGCTCCGCCCGAGCTCGCCGAGTACCTCGAGCCGAACGCGATGGTCCAGTCGGACGACCCGGAGATCGAGAAGTTCGCCGCGGCCGCGGTCGGCGAGGAGACCGATGCCTGGAAGGCGGCGCAGAAGCTCGAGCTCGCCGTCGACCTGAAGATCACCAACAAGAACATGGGCGTCGGCTTCGCGTCGGCGTCCGAAACGATCCGCTCCTGCGAAGGCGATTGCTCGGAGCACGCGGTCCTGCTCGCCGCGGCCACGCGCGCCGCCGGCATCCCGTCGCGCGTCGCGATGGGCGTCGTCTACGTCGGCGGGATCTTCGGCGGCCACGCGTGGACCGAGGTGTCGATCGACGGCAAGTGGTACGCGCTCGACGCCACGCTCGGCCGCGGCTCGGCCGACCCGACCCACGTCCGCCTCGGCGCGACCAGCTTGAAGGGCGGGGCGATGGGCAACATGCTCTCCGGGCTGATGCGCGGGCTCGGCAACATGGACTTCCACATGGTCGAGGGAAAGCGCGGCGACGTCGTGATCCCGTTCGAGAAGCAGGACGACAGCCTGCAGGTGAAGGACGGGCGCGTCGCCGACCGCATCGAAGGCGTGACGTTCGCGCTCCCCGCCGGCTTCTCGATCGAGAAGCTCCCGCCGCCCGTCGGCGGCGCGGACATCTTCCGCCAGAGCACGATCGCCAAGTTGAAGAACCCCGCGGGCACCACGGTCGAAGTGATCTCGCGCGCCGTGCCGCCGAACTTCGCGCTCGACCAGCTCGGCGGCGAGAAGGCGAATCGCGTCGCGCGGCGGATCTCGGGCCAGGACGGCGTCGTCGTCCGCAAGGACGACTCGATGCGCGCCGCGGTGATCGTCGAGGACACGATGTACGAAGTGAAGTGCACCGCGAGCGGGGACGACGCGGTCGAGGCGTTCGAGCAGATCGTGGGGTCGCTCAAGATCGGGTGACGCGCGGGCGCGGCCCGGGCGGCGGTCGACCGAAGGCGTCCGTGCGCGCGCACGCCGTGCGCACGCGCGGGACTTCGGCGGGCGTCCTTCGGTTCACGCGTGCAACTCGCGTCCTCATCGCGCGTGCCGTCGACTCGACGCACGCGTATCGGAAACTCCGGTAACCGCGCGCCTCCGGAGGCGACGGATCGGCGGTGTGCCGCACTTCGCGGCGCACTCCGAAACCGTCGGCCCATGCCGGAGGCACCATGCTCTCGCTCATTCCGCTCGCGTTCCTCTCCGCCCTCGTCGCGCCGCCGCTCGCCGGCGCCGCGGCCCCGCCGAAGTCCCCCGCCGCGCCGGGCGCGGCCGCGACTCCCGCGTCGACCGCCGCAGCTCAGCTCGATCGCGCGAAGCAGGCCCGGCGCGCGTCCTACAAGACCACCGGCGAGGAGCGCCGTCGCATCCTCGAGTCGGTCATCGGCGAATATCAGGTCGTGCTCGACCGCTTCACGCAGGACTTCGGCGCGTGCGCCGAGGCGTCGTTCCGCATCGGCGAGCTGAAGCGGTCGCTCGGCGACCTCGCCGGCGCGAAGGGCGCGTTCGAGAACACCTCGAAGCTTGGGAAGCAATCCCCACGGTTCGCCGCGCGGGCTCTCTCGGAACTCGGCCACCTCGCGCGCCGCGCCGGGGACGACTCGCAGGCGAAGGCGATCTACCAGCGCGTCCTGAACGAGTACCCGCAGAACGACGTCGAGGGTGTGAAGGCGCTGACCTGGCTCGGCAAGATCGAGGCGAAGCGCGGCAACGCGAAGGAGGCGCGCGAGATCTGGACGTCGCTCGCGGAGAAATTCCCGTCCCAGCCGATCGCCGCGGTGCGCGCGGCCGACCTCGCTGCGCTCGCCGCGTTGAAGAACGGCGACCGGGCGGAGGCCGAGCAGATCCTCGCCGCGACGCGCGCGCGCTTCTCCTCCGACAACGAAGACCAGGCGTGGTGGTCGCCCGAAGTCGAGGAAGCGCTGAACCGGATGCGGGCGCCACGCCAGCTCGATGGGAACGGAGCGAGGGGCGGCAAGCGCGGCGAGGCCGCCGCGGACGCGGACGACTCCGACGACGGCGATGACGCGGTCGGTGGCTGACACGGTGCGCCGCTGCGACATCGACGGACGAATCGCGAAGCTCGGCCGGGAATCGTGTTCGCCAGACGTCCCTGCACCCGGATACCATCCGCCCGCTCTGGAAAAGGGGCGGATGGACCGGGGCGCGGGAATCGCTGACCCGACGCTCGACCAAGGTGTGCCGAGTTCCTCGCCGGCTCGACCGGCGAAATCGGCGCGAGGTGCTTTCGCACCCCGACCGCGGCGCTCGCCGCGGGGAGAAGCCGACCCTCAGAGAGGATGAACGGCGATATGGATGGTGACAGCGAGAACGAAGGCGGGATCGAGCCCGAGAATCCGAAGATCTCATTCGGATCGATCCCGCGCGCGAAGGTGCAGCGCCTCGTGGAGAACCTGAACAAGGCGCTCGTGGACCTGGCCAAGGTCATCGAGTCGGAGGACTTGAACGTCGACGACCTGCTCGAGCAGTCGCGATACATCGCGCGGCTCGCGCGCCGGGTGCAGCGCAAGTTGATCGGCCCCCGACCGATGCCCGAGCCCGACGCGGAAATGCGCGACCGTCCGATGCGCTCGCCCCCCGGTGCGGGCGGGCCGGGCGGGATGCGGCGCGGCCCGCCGCGCGGCCGCAGCGGTCCGCCGCGTCGCTTCGGCGGCGGCGGTGGCGGTGGCGGTGGTTATCGCAGT
>CAZBOK010000334.1:0-5271 GCA_964493525.1 uncultured Phycisphaeraceae bacterium
CCCGCGCCGCCGTTCCCGCCGTGAACGATCGACGCCGCGACGACGGACTTCCCGGACACGACCGCGATCGCCCGAGGCCCCGCGCCGCCCGGGATCACGCCGAACGGCGTCACGAACGCCGGCGCGCCGTCGGCGCCCACCACCGTCGAGTCGTGCACGTGCACGTTCGCGGAGGTCGCGGCGATCGCGCCGCCGGTGCCGATCACGTCGCAGTCGGTGACGAGGACGTCGGTCGACGACTGGATGCGGATCGCGGGCACGCCGCCGTGGATCGACCCATACTGCAGCACGACCTTGCCGGCGTTGTCGTGGAAGTTCATCGACGACTGCGGCGAGAACGGATTCACGGCGAGGTTCGTGTCGACACCGCTCACCACCACGCGCTGCGCCGATGCCAGGCCGCGCACCTCGCCGGACGTCACGAGCACCGTCGCGCCGGTGTCGGCGACGATCGTCAGGCTCTTCGCGTCGACGACGAAGCTCGGGTAGGTGCCGGTGTGGACCAGGATGATGTCGCCGTCGGACGAGAAGTCGATCGCCTCCTGCACCGAGAGGTAGGGGCCGAAGGTCGGGTCGACTTTCCGCACGGTCGCGCGCGCGAGCGCCGGCGCGGCGGCGAGAGCGGTTGCGGCGACGCAAGCGAGCGCGATCACGATCGGACGAGTGCGGGACATGACGTCCTCCGCCGTGTGTTGGCCGCGAGGCCGCACACGGTATCACGCAGTCGTCACCGAACGCCCCGCACGGCGCGGCGAGCCCCGCGAGTCACGGCTGCAGGACGATCGTCTCCGGGTTCGTGAGCGCCGCGCCGAACGGCGTCGCCGTTCCGACCGCGCCCTGCAGCGTGATCGGGATCCCGATCGGCGCCGTGAACGGGATCGTCGCCGGCAACGTCGCTTCGCCGAGCGCGTTGGTCGTCACGCCGGCGGGGAAGCCGGAGATCAACGTGATGAGCGGCGCGGCAAGCGAGAGGTTGAACAGCCCGCCGCCGGTCGGCGCGCCGGGCGCGACGCCGGAGCCGAGCAGGATCAGGTACGGCCGGTTCGCGCCGCCCGAGACGTTCACGAAGGTGATCGCCCCGAGCTGGATCGCGTGCGTCGCCTGCGACCCGAATCCGGCGCGCATCGCGAAGTTGTCGACGCGCAGCGCCGCGGAGCACGACGGCGGCTGCACCGAAGTCGGCGTCGGGCCGGTCTGCAGATACACGAACGCCTTGTCGGCCAGCTCGTCGGTCACCACGAGGTCGGTGTCGCCGTCGCGGTCGAAGTCGACCGGCACGGTGCACGAGCCCGCGGACTGCGCGTTCAGGTCCGGCGCCGGGACGAACGTCCCCGCCGAGTTGAAGAACACGCTCGCGTTCGCGCTGCCGAAGTTCGCGACCGAGAGGTCGAGATCGCCGTCGCCGTCGAAGTCCGCGAGGTCGACCGACACGGGGTTCGTGCCGACCGAGTACGGCGTCACGCCCGCGAGGAATCCGCCGGCGCCGTTCCCGCGCACGACGACGACCGCCGCCGAGAGGTTGTCGGTGCCGATCGCGTCGATGTTGCCGTCGCCGTCGACGTCGCCCGCACCGACGCCCCACACGTCGGAGCCGATCGCGCGCGTCGCGCTCACCGGGAAGTGACCGGCGCCGTCGCCGAGCAGGATGCCGATCGTGCCGCTCGCTTCGTTGCCGACGAACATGTCCGCGTGGCCGTCGTCGTTCGCGTCGGTCGTCACCACCTGCCACTCGCCGATGCCGCCGCCGTCGAAGCCGCCGCCGTTCGAGAGGACGCCGGTGCCGTCGTTCTTCATCCAGCGGATGTCGGTGAGGTTCGCGGCCATCACGTCGATGTCGCCGTCCGAGTCGGCGTCGAGTACCGCGACGCCGTGGCAGGAGCCGCCGACCGCGTACACGACGGGCACGCCCCACGCCCCGCCGGTGTTCTTGAACACCGCGACGGTGCTGCCGCTCTGGTTCCCCGTGACGAGGTCGGGGTCGCCGTCGCCGTCGAGGTCGGCCGCTTCGTTCGGACTCGGCTCCTGCCCGCTCGGCATCGGGAAGATCACGTTGCCGGACACGTTGCCGCAGCCGTCGTTCTTGCGCAGGCGCACGTCGGCGGAGAGCTCGTTCGTCGCGCTCATGTCGGCGCTGCCGTCGCCGTCCACGTCGATCGCCGAGAAACCGTAGAGGCGGATCAACCCTTCGCCCGGCTGGCGGAAGTTGATCGTGTTCGTGAGCGCGAACGTCTTGCTGCCGACGCCGCTCTTCACGTACCAGCTCGCGTAGAAGCCGCCGACCAGCGCATCGAGCCCCGTCGACCGCACCGCTGACGACGCCATCAGCGTGATCTCCTCCGCGACGAAATAGGGGCGCCCCGGCGTGAACGTGAGATGCGTCCCACCGGCGTCGAGCGAGAACGCGCCGGGCACCGGGCCGCTGTACTTGCCTATGACCTTCACCGTGGCGGGCGTGACGGTCGCGAGGTTGAGCGGCAGGTCGAACGTCAGCACGATCGGCGTCGTCGTCCCGATCCCGACCGCGCCGTTGCTCGGGTTGACTCCGGTGACATGCAGGACCGCCGCCTGCGCGAGACTTCCCAACGCGACGAAAGCGGAGCAGAACGCGGTGAAGCGCCAGCGGAAACCGAGCATCGGAGGATCCTCGCGAGCGGGCCGGCGCGCGGACAGGAGACGCGGTCGACCCGAGGCCGTCCGGTAGACGCACGCCGGCGGACGCGATGTTCCGCGATTGGCGGGCGCGAACGGCGGGCGAGTAACGTGCCCGCGTGCCGGAACTGCCCGACATCACCGTCTACGTCGACGCGCTCGCCACGCGCGTCGCCGGCAAGACGTTCGAGCGCGCGCGGATCGCGTCGCCCTTCCTGCTGCGCAGCGTCGACCCGCCGATGTCCGCGCTGTCGAATCGCGTCGTGCGCGGAGTCCTGCGCCTCGGCAAGCGGATCGTGCTCGCGTTCGACGACGAGCTGTTCCTCGTCATCCACCTGATGATCGCGGGACGCCTGCACTGGAAGCCGCGCGGCGCGGCGATCCCCGGGAAGATCGGCCTCGCGGCGTTCGACTTCGACGACGGCACGCTGACCTTGACCGAGGCGTCGCCGAAGAAGCGCGCGTCGCTGCACGTCGTGCGCGGGAACGAGGCGCTCCGCTCCCTGCATCGCGGCGGCCTCGAGCCGCTCGACGCGACGCTCGATCAGTTCGCCGCCGCGTTGCGGTCCGAGAACCACACGCTCAAGCGATCGCTGACCGACCCACGCCTGTTCTCGGGGATCGGCAACGCGTACTCCGACGAGATCTTGTTCCACGCGCGACTGTCGCCGGTCTTGCTGACGGGGCGCATGACCGACGAGCAGGTCGCGCGCCTGTTCGAGGCGACGCGCGCGACGCTCATCGACTGGATCGAGCGGCTGCGGGAGTCCGCGGCCGGCGGATTCCCGGAGAAGGTGACGGCGTTCCGCCCGGAGATGGCCGTGCACGGACGGTTCGGGCAGCCGTGCACCGTGTGCGGCGCGAAGATCCAGCGGATCGTGCGCGCCGAGAACGAGTCGAACTACTGCGTGAAGTGCCAGACCGGCGGGAAGCTGCTCGCGGACCGCGCGCTCTCGCGCCTCTTCCGCGGCGACTGGCCGAAGACCCTCGAGGAGATGGAAGGCGAGTGACGCGCGCCGCGGCGTCAGACGCCGACGACCTCCATCCCGCACGCGCGCGCTGCCATTCCGAGCGCTCCGTCGTGCGTCGCCATGACCAGACGATCGCCCGTGGAGGCTTGCCACTGCAGGGCCGTCGTGAGGTGGATCGCATCGAGAGTGCCGAGAGCGGTCGGCAACGGATCCGATGCTCGCGTCAGGACATCTCGCGTCGGGTCGACCAATCGGATGCGGGAAAGAGCCTTCAAGATCAACGCTCGCGTCGCCGCGATCTGCGGGTCGCCCATTCCCTGGGCAAGTCGAAATCGATCGAGCGTCCGCAAGCACTCGACGCTCGCGAGCGAACTCGAGACCGCCAGCAGGATCTGATCCCACTCCTCGAGCAGCCCGGGCTGACCGAGTGCAAAGCGCAGGATCACCGATGAATCGACGTACGCCTTCATCGCTCGGTTTGCCGCTCATCCAAGAGCAGCTTCACGATGTCGATGCCCTTCACCGGTCGAGGCGGCTTCAGTGCTCCGAGCGGTTCGGAGTCGTGAGGCTCGCGAATCGCGAGGCGTGGCGCGCGATCGTTCTCGCCGTCGAACGGCACGATCCGGGCGATAGGAGTTTCGCGATCGAGCACGATCACGCTCTGGCCCTTCCGAACGCCGCGGAGGTACTCGCTCAATTTCGACTTCAATTCGGCAATGCGGACACTCTTCATGGCCTCAAGCTAGTCCGAAGTGGTCACTTCGGCAAGTTGCCGCTCGATCGCCGCGTCCGCGGCGTCACATCCACGGGCTCTTGCGGCCGTCGAACTTGAGGCCGAGCTTCTTGCCGTCCTTCGCGATCCAGTCGATCGCCGGCTCCGAGCTGAAGAACTTCCGCCCCGTGATCGCCTCGAACGCCTTGTACACGTCGTCCTTGTAGGTCACCCACTCGTCGTTGTGCGCCGTCCACACCTCGGCCGGCGGGTTCGCGAGCTGCACGGTGTCCTTCGGCGGCCGCGGCGGGTCGAGCAGCACGGTGATCAGCGACAACCCGGCCTTGTCCTTCTGGCGGCCGATCGCCTGCACGATCGCCTTGCGCACCGCCTTGTCGTTCGTCGCATAGAACAAGTCGTCGAGCTGCTTGGTCGCCTTCGGCCCGTAGCCGATCGCGCCGAGCGAGCGGATCGCTTCCGCGCCGAGCACCGGATCGAGCGACTTCGCGTTCTTGCAGTAGGCGAACAGCGCGGTGCGCGCGGAGTCGCAGGGCTGCGTGCCGAGCAGCTTCACCGCCTCGAGCCGCACTTCCGGCGCCGGGTCCTTCAGCGACTTCTGGATCTCGTCGCAGATCAGCTTGTGCCGCCCGTTCACCATCGCGCGGAGCCAGGACGCGCGCTCCGCCGGCGGCGCTTTCGGGTCGGCGTGCGCGCGGTATTGCGTGACGAGTTCGAGCGCGGCCGCCCCGTCCAGCTCCTTCAAGTCGCGATCGCGCGGGTCGGACTCCTTCGCCGGCGCGGGCGCGCCTTGGAGGAGGAGCAAAGCGGCGAGAGCGAGCGCGGCGGCAGCCATGACGTGTCCCTCCCAGGACGGGAGGCGGATTATCTACCGGAGACCCGACGCCGTCGACCCCGCCCGCGCTTTCGCCCTCCGTGCTT
>CAZBOK010000335.1:0-5241 GCA_964493525.1 uncultured Phycisphaeraceae bacterium
ACGACGCGTACGAGATCAAGGTGACGGCCGCGAAGTGGTTCTGGACCTTCGAGTATCCGAACGGCGTGATCAGCCCGGAAGTCCACGTTCCGCTCCACAAGGACGTCGTGTTCACGATCACCTCGCAGGACGTGCTGCACTCGTTCTACATCCCGGTCTTCCGCACCAAGATGGACGCGGTCCCCGGCCGATACACGAAGAGCTGGGTGAACGCGACGCGTCCGGGCGAGTACGCGCTCATGTGCGCCGAGTACTGCGGCACGAAGCATTCGCAGATGTGGGCGAAGGTGTTCGTGCATGATCAGGCGGGGTTCGATGCGTGGATGGCGGCTGCGTCGGACACGACGCACGTGCCTCCGCTCGAGCTCGGCCAGCGGCTCTACAAGCAGCGCGGCTGCGCCGGCTGCCACACGCTCGACGGAGTCGCCGGCACCGGGCCGACGTGGAAAGGGATCTGGGGGCGCACGGAAACTCTGTCGGACGGCAGCTCGGTCGTCGTCGACGAGAACTACGTGCGCGAGTCGATCCTGAACCCGACCGCGAAGATCGTGAAGGGGTTCCAGGGCGTGATGCCGACGTTCCAGGGCAAATTCAAAGAGCACGAGCTGAACGCGATCTTCGAGTTCATGAAGACCGTGAAGTGACGAGGTCCGACCCATGACGAACACGAATCAACCGCAGGTCGGCGTCGCGACCGCGACGCACGCCGAGCCGAACTACCTGAACGCGACCAAGGGCATCTGGTCGTGGCTCTTCACGCTCGACCACAAGCGGATCGGGTTGATGTACCTGATCGGCGTGTTGTCGGCGTTCACGCTCGGCGGGTTCTTCGCGCTCGGGGTTCGCACCGAGCTGTGGTCGCCCGGCCGCACGATGGTCGACTACGACACCTACAACCAGATGTTCTCGCTGCACGGCGCGGTGATGGTGTTCCTCTTCATTATCCCCGGCATCCCCGCGGCGCTCGGCAACTTCGCGCTGCCGCTGATGCTCGGCGCGAAGGACGTCGCGTTCCCCCGCTTGAACCTGCTCTCGTTCTGGCTGTGGTTGACCGGCGCGATCTTCTTCACCGTCGTGCTCTTCACCACCGGCCTCGACACCGGCTGGACCTTCTACACGCCCTACTCGGTGACCACGCCGACGAACGTCGTGTGGGCGGTGTTCGGCGCGTTCATCCTCGGCTTCAGCTCGATCTTCACCGGCCTCAACTTCATGGTGACGATCCACAAGATGCGCCCGCCGGGAATGACGTGGTTCAAGCTCCCGCTGTTCCTGTGGGGCATGTATGCGACCGCGTTGATCCAGGTGCTCGCGACGCCGGTGCTCGGCATCACGCTGCTCCTGCTCGCGATGGAGCGCATCCTCAAGTTCGGCATCTTCGATCCCGCGCTCGGCGGCGACCCGGTCCTCTTCCAGCACTTCTTCTGGTTCTACTCGCACCCGGCCGTGTACATCATGGTGCTCCCCGGGATGGCGGTGGCGTCCGAACTGATCTCGGTCCACAGCCGGAAGCACATCTTCGGATACAAGTTCATCGGGTTCAGCTCGGTCGCGATCGCGATCCTCGGCTTCCTCGTCTGGGGCCACCACATGTTCGTGGCCGGCCAGTCGAAGATGGCCGCGACGGTCTTCTCGCTGATCACGTTCACCGTCGCCGTGCCCTCCGCGATCAAGGTCTTCAACTGGCTCGCGACGATGTACAAGGGCTCGATCCGGCTGAACACGCCGATGATCTATGGGCTCGGGTTCATCTGGCTGTTCACGATCGGCGGCCTGACCGGACTCTTCCTCTCGACGATGTCGACCGACGTGCCGCTGCACGACACCTACTTCGTCGTCGCGCACTTCCACTACGTCATGGTCGGCGGAACCCTCTGGGCGTTCTTCGGCGGCCTGCACCACTGGTGGCCGAAGATGACCGGGAAGATGTACAGCGAGAAGCTCGGCAGCATCGGGAGCCTCGTGTCGTTCGTCGGCTTCAACACGGTGTTCTTCCCGCAGTTCGTGCTCGGCACGCGCGGCATGCCGCGCCGGTATTACGACTACCTGCCGGAGTTCACCACGCTGCACCGCGTGTCGACCGTCGGCGCGTACATCCTCCTCACCGGCCTCCTGATCGTCGCGTTCAACCTGTTCCGCTCGCTGAAGGCCGGCAAGCGCGCGCCGGACAATCCGTGGGGCGGCAACACGCTCGAGTGGCAGACGGCGACGCCGCCGATCACCGCGAACTTCCACGAGACGCCGACCCCCGGCGATCCCTACGACGTCGACCGCTGGATCTGGGATCCGGCGATCGGCGGCTACGTGCGCGATCCGAACTACATCGCTCCCAGCGTCCACTGATCGAGAGAACCGGAATGACTTCGACCCTCGAAGCCCACGCGGACCCGCATGGACACGCCGGCGGAGACCACGGCGCGCACCACGATCCCGAAGCCCACATCGCGCACCACTTCGATGATGCGCAGCAGCAGTTCGATGCGGGCAAGCTCGGGATCTGGGCGTTCCTCGTCACGGAGATCCTGTTCTTCTCCGGACTGTTCTGCGCCTACTCGGTGTACCGCAACCTTCACCCCGAGGTGTTCGTCTACGCGAGCACGTTCCTCGACACCTCGAAGGGCGCGATCAACACCGGCGTGCTGATCCTCTCGTCGCTGACGGCGGCGTGGGCGGTGCGCAACGCGCAGCTCGGCCAGAAGAAGATGCTGGTCGTGAACATCCTGATCACGATCGCGTGCGCCTGCGCGTTCATGGTCGTGAAGTATTTCGAGTACACGCACAAGTTCCACCTCGGCGTCTTCCCCGGCGGTGAGTTCACCTACGCGCCGTCCGAGCACGATCCGGAGATGGCGAGGAAGGTGGCGAGCATCCAGTCGCTGCTCGCGTCCGACCAGCCGCTCCCCCACAACGTCCAGCTCTTCTTCTCGATCTACTACGGCATGACCGGCCTGCACGGCTTCCACGTGCTGTTCGGGATCATCGTCTGGGTGTGGATCCTGAAGCGCGCTCTCAAGGGCGAGTTCAACCCGAAGTTCTTCGGGCCGGTCGACTTCACCGCGCTGTACTGGCACATCGTCGACGTGATCTGGATCTACCTCTTCCCGCTCCTGTACCTGATCCACTGAGGCGACCATGACCGACGCACACGCAACCGCACCCGGCCACGAGCACAACGCGCTCGCGCACGTCGCCTCGAAGAAGACGCTGCTCGCGACGTTCGCCTCCCTCGTCGTCCTGACGCTGGTGACCGTCGAGGTCGCGCAGCACGGGCTCGGCGGGGCGATCGACCTGTGGATCGCGATGATCATCGCGACGATCAAGGCGACGATCGTCGGCCTCTACTTCATGCACCTGCGCCACGAGCGGCTCTTCAACACGATCGTCTTCCTCGCCGCGTTCCTGTTCGTCACCGTGTTCATCGGCTTCGCGATGATGGACACCACGCAGTTGATCCACACGGTCGACTGGCACGACACGGTGAAGGCGCAGGAAGTCCTCCCCGGAGCGAAGTGATCCTGCAGCAGTTCGTCTCGGGCCCGCGGCGCGGCGGCGACGGCCGCGACGAAGGCGGCGGGCACGGCCCGACCGACACTCCGCCCGACGCTTCGACGCTCGGAGTGAAGATCCTCCTCGCGTCGCTGACGATGCTGTTCGGCGCGACGATGATCGCGTACCTCGTCGTGCGCCTGCAGAACCGCGACGCCGACTGGACCGGTTACCGGCAGCCCGGGCTCGGCCTCGGGCTCATCGGAAGCACGGTCGTTCTCGTCGCGCTCAGCGTCGTGCTGCACGGCGCGATCGGCGCGGCGCGGCGCGGCCTCCTCGCGACGATCTTCCCGCGGTTGATCGGCGCGTTCGTCCTCGCACTCACGTTCCTCGGCAACCAGATCCACAACTGGTTCGGCCTCGCGCGCGCGCGCGGCGCAGCGCAGCCGGGGATCGCCGAGCTGTTGTTCTGGATCCTCACCGTCACGCACGCGCTGCACGTCGTCGGCGGCCTCCCGCCGCTGATCGTGACGATGACGAAGTCGGCGCGCGGCCGTTACTCGGCGACCAACTGGCGCGGCCTGTGGAACTGCGCGCTCTACTGGCACTTCCTCGACGCCGTGTGGATCGTCATCGCGATCGTCCTCTGGATCGGGTGACGATGGCGCTGGTGCCGCGCATCCTCGGCGTCGACTACGGCAGGAAGCGCACCGGCCTCGCGGTCTCCGACGCGCTCGGGATGATGGCGCATCCGCTGCCGACGCACGAAGGACCGCCCGACCTCGCGATCTCCGCGATCGCGTCGCTCGTGAAGGACCGCGACGTCGCGCGCGTCGTCGTCGGCCTGCCCTTGAGCATGGACGGAACCGACAGCGACATGACGCGCGAGGTCCGCGCGTTCGCGGCGCGACTCGCGGCCGCGCTCGGCGCCGCCGTCACGGTCGAGCTGCAGGACGAACGACTCTCGTCCGCCGGCGCCGAGGACGCATTGCGGGAGATCGGACTCAAGCCTTCGAAGAACAAGTCGCGCATCGACGCGATGGCCGCGTGCGAGTTGGTGCGCGCGGCACTCGGCGGTGCCGGGGGGAATCCCGTCGCGTAGTGACGCGCACCGTCACTCGCGCGGCGCGACGTGGCCGTCCTTCACGACCAGCGTCACGCGGTGCAAGGCGGGAGGATCCGTGAGCGGGTCGCCGTCGAGCGCGACGAGGTCGGCGGTGCGTCCGACGTCGATCGTCCCGAGGTCCGCGCGCCCGAGCACGGTGGCGGCCACGCGCGTCGCGGCGGCGAGCGCGTCCTTCGGCGTCATCCCGTACGCGACCATCAGCTCGATCTCGCGCGCGTTCGTGCCGTGCGCGAACACGCCGGCGTCGCTGCCGCACGCGATCGTGACGCCGCTCGCGAGCGCGCGGCGCATCAGCTCGCGCGATTCGGCGATGCGCTCCGGCTCCGGATCGCCCGGCTTCCAGCCGCGGTAGCGCGCGACGGCTTCGGATGCCGCGAGCGTCGGGCACAAGACGACGCCGCGATCCCTCATCAACGCGAGCGTCGCGTCGCTCGCGCCGGTTCCGTGCTCGATCGTCGCCACGCCGGCGTCGATCGCCGCGCGGATGCCGGCGTCCGTCGTCGCGTGCGCGACCGCCTTCAACCCGGCGCGCTTCGCTTCATCGACGGCGGCGCGCATCTCCTCGAGCGTGAGCGTCGGCGACGAGACCGCGCCCGTGCCGCGCCGGTAGTCGGCGTAGAGCTTGATCC
>CAZBOK010000336.1:0-5233 GCA_964493525.1 uncultured Phycisphaeraceae bacterium
GCGACCGTGAAGGGCGACGTGCACGACATCGGCAAGAACATCGTCGGCGTCGTCCTGCAGTGCAAC
Source organism: uncultured Phycisphaeraceae bacterium (assembly GCA_964493525.1). Lineage (GTDB taxonomy): Bacteria > Planctomycetota > B15-G4 > B15-G4 > JADJEK01 > CAZBOK01. The sequence continues at coordinate 67 of CAZBOK010000336.1, forward strand.
AACTTCGACGTCGTCGACCTCGGCGTGATGGTTCCGTGCGCGAAGATCCTCGCCGCGGCGCGCGCCGAGAACGCGCAGGCGATCGGGCTGTCGGGCCTCATCACGCCGTCGCTCGACGAGATGCGCTTCGTCGCGTCCGAGCTGGAGCGCGAAGGGCTGAAGCTGCCGCTCTTGATCGGCGGCGCGACGACCTCGCGCATCCACACCGCTGTGAAGATCGAGCCGAACACGACGTCGCCCGTCGTGCACGTGCAGGATGCGTCGCGCGCGGTCGGCGTGGTGCAGTCGCTGATCTCGAAGGAGCCCGGCGTCACCGAGGCGTTCACGGCGAAGACCCGCGCGGAGTACGCGGCGCTCCGCGAGTCGCACAAGAGCGCGCGAGAGATGGTGAAGCGCGTGCCGCTCGCGACGGCGCGGCGACAGCGCCTGCGGATCGACTGGAGCGCCGCGGACCCGCCGCGCCCCGCGTTCAGCGGACTGAAAGTGTTCGAGGACTACCCGCTCGCGAAGCTGGTCGACCGCATCGACTGGACGCCGTTCTTCCAGGCGTGGGAGCTGAAGGGATCGTTCCCGAAGATCCTCGACGACGAGCGCTTCGGCCCGCAGGCGCGCCAGCTCCACGCCGATGCGCAAGCGATGTTGAAGCGGATGATCGCGGAGCGGCTCGTCACCGCGCGCGCCGTGATCGGCCTGTTCCCCGCGAACAGCACCGACGACGACGACATCGAGGTCTATGCCGACGAGTCGCGCTCGCGCGTGCTGACCACGATCCACTCGCTGCGCCAGCAGACCGAGAAGCCGCCGGGGCAGCCGAACTACGCGCTGTCCGACTTCGTCGCGCCGAAGTCGTCGGGCGTGAAGGATTGGGTCGGCGCGTTCGCGCTCACGGCCGGCGCCGGCATCGACACGACGGTGCGCGCGTTCGAGAAGGACAACGACGACTACTCCGTGATCATGGTGAAGATCCTCGCGGATCGCCTCGCCGAAGCGTTCGCGGAGCACATGCATGAGCGCGTGCGCCGCGAGTTCTGGGGCTTCTGCCCCGACGAGTCGCTGACCGGCGCCGACGTGCTCCGCGCGAACTACCAGGGCATCCGCCCCGCGCCCGGCTACCCGGCGTGCCCCGACCACAGCGAGAAGGTGATCCTCTTCGATCTCCTCGGCGCGGCCGATCACGCGCAGATCAAGCTGACCGAGAGCTTCGCGATGCTGCCGACCGCCGCGGTGACCGGTTACTACTTCTGGCACCCGCAGAGCACGTACTTCGGGCTCGGCAAGATCGAGAAGGACCAGGTCGAGGACTACGCGCGCAGGAAGCGCGCCGACGTGCCGACGGTCGAGCGCTGGTTGTCGCCCGTGCTCGCTTACGACGCGTGATCGCCGGGCAGTTGGGGGAGCTCGCCGCGCTCGGTGCGGCGGCGTGCTGGGCCGGCGGCACGCTCCTGTTCTCGCGCGTGGCGGCGCCCGCGGCCGCGATCAACCTCGGCAAGAACACGATTTCCGCGGCGCTGCTCGCGATCGCGCTCGCGTGCCTCGGCGGAGCGCCGCTCCTGCACGTCGACCGCGGCGCAGTCGCGTGGCTCGCGGCCTCGGCGTTCGTCGGGCTGTTCATCGGCGACACCTGCCACTTCCGCTGTCTCCAGGTGCTCGGCCCGCGCCGCACGATCGTGATCGAGACGCTGGCGCCGTTGTTCGGCGTCACGCTCGGCGCGGCGTTCCTCGGCGAGCGCCTCGCGCCGGTGCAGCTCGCGGGCGTGGCGCTGACGCTCGTCGGAGTGCTGATCGTGCTCGTCGAGCCGGGGCACGCCGACGAAGCGGCCGGTCACTTCCCCGGCCGACCGCTGCCCGCGATCGGCTTCGGCGTCGCCGCGGCGTTCTGCCAGGCGCTCGGCGCGACTTGGTCGAAGCAGGGCATCCGGCGCCTCGAAGCGCTCGGCGTCGAGGGCGTGCGCGTCGGCGCCGAGGCGGCGCTCGTGCGCGTGACGACGGCCGTCGTCCTCGGCGTGCTCGGCGCGGCGCTGCTCGCGCGGCTCGGCGTGTACGCGCGCGCGCTGGTTCGACGCGACGCCCTGGCGTTCCTCGTGCCGGGCGCGACGCTCGGCACCGCGATCGGAGTTCCGCTCAGCATGATCGCGTTCCAGAACGCGCCGATCGGCGTGGCGACGACGCTGACGGCGACCAGCCCGCTGTGGATGCTGCCGCTGGTGCGGATCTTCCTGGGGCAGCAGATCACGCGCCGCGCGCTGCTCGGCGCGATCACCGCGGTCGCGGGGGTGGGGCTGTTGTTCGCGGCGTGACGGAGACGAGTGCTCGCCGCGCCGATTCTCGGATTCTCGCGGAAGAGTGCGCGCACTTCGCACGGAAGGAGTGGGGCGCGCGCCCGACCCGAAAGGCGGGCGGCCCGCGCGGGAGGCACAGTGGCGGCTCGTTCTCGATCGTCTCGTCGCGCGCGGTCGCGCGCGGCGGCCAGCGCTGTTTCGGAACACCATCTCGAACTGCTGCGCGCGCACGGCGTCGCGCCGGAGGTCGCGCGCGAGCGCGGGTACCGGTCGGTCGCGTCGGCGCGCGCGCTCGCGGCGCTCGACTTTTCGCCCGAGCAGCGGCTCGCGCCCGCGCTGGTCGCGCCGGTGCGCGGGCCGACCGGCCGCGTCGTGCACCGTCGCATCCGGCCCGACACGCCGCGCGTTCGCTTCGGCGTGCCGATCGCCGAGGAGTCGCCACGCGGCAGAGCCCGCGTGCTCGACGTGCCGCCGCGCGTCCGGCCGCGGCTGCGCGATCGCTCGGTCGCGCTGCACGTGCGTGCCGACGGCTCGCCGCTCGCCGTCGATGCCGCCGTGTCGCGCGGGCTGTGCTGCATCGGGATCGACGGCGCGTCGGGCTGGAGGAATCGACGCGGCGCGCCGCTCGCGGAGTGGAGCGCGATCGCGCTCGACGGCCGCGAGGTGCACATCGCGCTCGACGACCCACGCGCGGCGCGGCCGCACGCGCGGCCGGCGATCGCAGCGCTCGCCGTGTTCCTGAGATCGCGCGGCGCGCAGGTCCACGTCGATGCATCGTTCGCGACGAAAGGCCAGGGAGGCGGCGCGCTGCCGAGCCGGCTCGCGGACGCGCTGATCGCGATCGGCACGCGCGCCGAGCTGTTCCACGACGAGCGGAACGAGCCGTACGCGGTCGTGCAGAACGGCGTCGCCCGCCGCGCGGTGCGCGTCCGCGGCCGCGACTTCCGGATGTGGTTGCGGCACGAGCTGTATCGCGGCACGAAGAACGGCGCCGCCGACGCGCAGCTCTCCGGCGCGATCGAAGTGCTCGCGGCGAAAGCGGTGTTCGACGGCACGAAGCGCTCGGTTCCGCTGCGGTTCTCCGGTGCGCCGCCCGAAGCGTGGGTCGACCTCGCCGACGACGCCGGCCGCGCGGTGCGCGTGACCCCGCGCGGGTTCGGAGTCGTCGCCGCGCCGAAGGTCCTGTTCCGCCGCTTCAGCCACCAGCTCGCGCTGCCCGTTCCCGCAAGACGGGGATCGCTCGACGACCTGCGGCCGTTCCTGAACGTGGCGCGCGACGAGGACGTCCTGCTCGTGCACGCGTGGCTCGTCGCCGCGATGCTGTCGCACGTCCCGTGTCCGGCGCTGTGCTTCTTCGGGCCGCAGGGCAGCGCGAAGACGACGCAAGCGCGGCTCTTGCGCTCGCTGCTCGACCCGTCGAGCGTGCCGTCGCTCGAGCTCGGTCAGAGTGCATCCGAGCTGGCGCAGAACCTCGACCACCATGCGGTGCCGCTGTTCGACAACCTCAGTCGCTTGAACCAGCGCCAGGCCGACTTCCTGTGCCGCGCGGTGACCGGCGGCGGCTTCTCGAAGCGCGAGCTGTTCAGCAACGACGACGACGTGCTGTTCTCGTTCCGCCGCCCGATGCTGCTGACCGGCGTGAACGTCCCCGCGCTGCAGCCCGACCTCCTCGATCGCCTGCTGCTCGTCGAGCTGCGCGCGATCCCGCCCGAGCGGCGGCGTCCGGAGCAAGAGCTGCAGGACGAGTTCGAGAAGGCGCGGCCGAAGATCTTCGCGGGCATGCTCGCCGCGCTCTCGGGCGCGATGCGCGCGGAGCAGAAGGTGAAGCTCGCGCGCCCGCCGCGGATGGCCGACTTCGCGCGGTGGGGCGCCGCGGTCGCGATCGCCACGGGGCACACGCAGCGCGAGTTCGAGCAGGCGCTCGCGGAGAACTCACGGCGGCAGGTGGAGGTCGTCGTCGAGGGGAACGATCTGGTGGGTGCGATCGGCGACGCGGTGAAGAAGGGCGGCGGCCGGTGGCGCGGCGGCGCGGAAGCGCTGCTCACGAAGCTCGTCGCCGGAAGGACCCACGAAGAACGACGCGGCTGGCCGCGCACCGCGTCGGCGCTCTCACACGAGTTGCGGAAGCTCGAAGTCTCGTTGCAGCAGCTCGGGATCGTGCTGACCTGGGAGCGCGCGCACGGCGGGAGGAGGGTGCTGGTCCTGGAATCGCCGCCACCGCCGCCACCAGCCCGTTCAAGGCGGTCTGCGTGAAGTATTGGGCGATATGACGGCGGTGGCGGCGGTGGCGGCGATTTGCGAGAGGGGGGGCGCTCGACACCGGGACCGGCGTGAGTCACGGCGGATTCGGCCGAGCGCGCGGTGACTCTCCGCTCGCGAGTGCGTTCCGTCGGGTCGTGCTCGTGATACCGTCCTCGGAGCCTCGAACGTGGAAACGACGCGCGCGATGTGGACCGCCGAACAACTCCTCGCCCTTCCCGAGTCGACCGGCCCGTGCGAGCTCGTGCGCGGCGAGCTCGTCCGGGAGCCGTCGCCGGGCGCGGAGCACGGCTGGCTCGCGGCGCGCGTCTGCATCCGCATCGGTGGATTCGTCGACGAGCGCAAGCTCGGCCTCACGTTCGGCGCAGAAACCGGGTTCGTCCTGCGACGCGACCCGGACACGGTGCGGGCTCCGGACTTCGCGTTCGTGCGCCGGGAGCGGATCGGCGCAGAGCGTCTGCCACGCGGCTACCTCTCCGTCGTTCCCGACCTGATCTTCGAGGTGATGTCGCCGAGCGATCGCTTGGCGGCCGTTCGCGAGAAGATCGCGGATTGGCTCGCATCGGGGACGACGGTCGCCGTCGTTGTCGATCCGGTTCACGAAGCGGTGTTCGTGCATCGCGCGAACG
>CAZBOK010000337.1:0-5213 GCA_964493525.1 uncultured Phycisphaeraceae bacterium
CGCCGTCGCGGCGCCGCCCGGCGCGCGGTCGAAGCTCGCGATCAGGTCCGCGAGGGATCGATCGAGCTGCCCGGCCTCGCACTCGATGCGCGCGCGGCCCGCGAGCGAGAGCGCGATCCACGCGTCCGCGTCGTCCTTGCGGTCCGGCTCCGCGACGATGCTCTTCTCGAAGTGAGCAATCGCGTTGGCGTACGACTCCACGGCCTCGGCCGGGTCCTGGTCGCGGCGGTGGTATTCGGCGGCGACGTTCGACGCGATCCCGGCGAACCATTCGAGCCGCGGCGACGCGTCCTTCGCGGCGAGCTTCGCCGCATACGCCGGCTCGAGGCCGTCCGCGCCGATGCGGCCGAGGATGCGCCGGCGCAGCCGCGCATGCAGCGCGTCGGAGTCGGGGAAGCGCGCGAGCCCTTCTTCCAACACGCGCTCGGCCTCGCCGCCGGCGTCGAACCATTTCAGGAAGTCGTAGTGCGCGGCGACGTGCTCGTCGGTCGCGAGCGGATGGTGCAGGAGCACCGTGTACGCCGAGTGCACGTCGGTCAGCCACTGCGGCGGCCACTTCTCCTTGTTCTTCACGGCGTTCGCGATCTGCTCCTGCCGTCCCTGCGCGAAGATCCCGAGCACCGCCATCGCGCTCCAGCCGGTCGGGTTCTCGGGGATGCCGGCGGCGACCGCGGCCTCCGCGCGGCGGTGCGCTTCCGGTCGATCGCCGCGGTACCACGCGAGGGCGGACAGCACCGCGTTCACGCGCCAGCCGGTGGCGCCGTGCGCTTCGGCATCGGCGGCCGCCGTGGCCGCGTCGACCAGCGCGATCTTCGCGTCCTCGGGATCGGTGTCCGGATCGATCGACCGCCGCACGAGGCTCTCCGCGAGGTCGAGTCGTCCGCTCGGGTCCGCGGACTCGAACACGCGCGCCTGGTTCTCGAGCGCCGCGTCCCCCGCGGCGACGGCGTTCGCGGCCGCCGCGGACGCGTACGAGCTGCCGCCTTCGATCGCGCTCGACCACTTCTCGAGATCGACCGCGCTGCCGTGCGACGACAGCCCTTGATGGAAGATCGCGAGCGATCGCGCGCGCGTCGACGTCTCGCCGATGCGCGTGAGCGCGTCGACCAGCTTGTCCTTCTCGCCGGAGTCGCCCGCGACGCGCAACGCGTCGTTGATGACGTCCGCCGCGTTCTCGGTGGACGCCTGCGCGAGCCCCTGCCGCGCCATCGCGCTCAACTGCGGATCGAACGAATGCAGCGCGATGCGCAGCAGGTCGATCGGCGCCGAATCCGGGCGCGCGAGCGCGGCCTGCATCATCGACTTCTTGGTCGCGTCGTCGCCGCTCTCGAACGCGGCTTCGACCGCCGAGCGATCGCGCCCCTCGCGGCTCGCGACGCGCTCGAGGATCGAGCGGTCGCCCTTCACGATCGGCTGCAGGTTCTGCCGGTTCGCCATGCCGTCGCGCACGGCGTCGAAGACGGTCTGCGTGTCCCACGTGAAGAAGACGTCGAACTTCATCGTGCCGTCCGGCTCGACGAGGATGTGGCGCGGCGAGATGCGCTTGCCGTCGAGGTACTTCGGGAACACCGCCGACTCGAGCGCGATGTGCTCGCCGCAGGTGACGTCGCCGAGCCGCGGGCAGAGCACGCGATGGCCGGCTTCGTCGAAGTCGCGCGGCGTGTGGCGGTACACCGAGCCGATGACGCAGACGTAGGGCTCGTACAGCTTCGCGATGTCGGGGTCGCGGTAGCGGACGCCCGCGTAGTGCTCGCTCGCGATCTCGCCGTCCATGTTGATGCAGATCATGATCGGACGGTTCGTCTCGCGCGACACCGCGACCGCGTCCTCCCAGGTGCGCTCCCAGTGGATCAGCACCGGCCGCTTCCAGTCCTCGGCCGTCGGCGCCGGCCACATCTGCTCGCGCGTGACGCCGGGCGGCAGGCCCGGCGGACCCTGGATCGTCTGCGCGACGGCGGTTGGCACGAAGATCGAGAGGATCGGGAGCAGCGGGAAGCGAACCAGGAGTGCGGCGATCGTCGGCAGCGCGCGGGTCGAGTTCATGCGGGTCCGTTCAGCAGCAATCTCCGAACCCCGTCGAAGGTACCCGCAGCGGCGCGCTCCCGCCAACCCGTCGATCCGCGCCGAGCGACGGGCGCCGACGAATCCGTGTAGTCTTCTCGCCCCGCTCCGCTCATCGTGCTCGCGCGTCGCGACGCATCGCACGGGCAAGCGATCAGGACGCTCCGGAGTCCGAGTCCCGTGACCGACGTCACCGCAGTCGCCGAGAAGATCCGCCGCGAGAGCGCGTTCCTGCGCGACGTCACGAGCGCGGTCGAGAGCGTGATCGTCGGTCAGAAGCCGTTGCTCGACGGACTGCTGATCGGACTCCTCGCCGACGGGCACGTGCTGCTCGAAGGCGTCCCCGGCCTGGCGAAGTCGCTCGCGGTGAAGTCGCTCGCGACGGCGCTCGGCGGCACGTTCCGGCGCATCCAGTTCACGCCCGACCTGCTGCCCTCCGACCTGATCGGGACCCAGGTCTTCAATCCGCAGAGCGGCGCGTGGTCGGTCCGCGAAGGGCCGGTGTTCGCGAACTTCGTCCTCGCGGACGAGATCAATCGCGCCCCCGCGAAGGTCCAGTCCGCGCTGCTCGAGGCGATGCAGGAGCGGCAGGTGACGCTGGCCGGCAGCACGCGCGATCTGCCGGCGCCGTTCCTCGTGCTCGCGACGCAGAACCCGATCGAGCACGAAGGCACCTACCCGCTGCCGGAAGCGCAGGTCGACCGTTTCATGCTGAAGATCGTCGTCGGGTATCCGGAGAAGGCCGACGAGGCGCGCATCGTCCGGCGCATGGCGACGACCGGCCACAAGCCGGAAGTGAAGCAGGTCGCTTCGCCCGAGCAGTTGCTCGCGGCACGCGCGCTCCTCGACGAGGTGTACGTCGACGACAAGATCCTCTCGTTCGTCGTCGACCTCGTGTTCGCGACGCGCGATCCCGCGGCGGCCGGGCTGCCCGACCTGAAGCCGCTCATCCTGTACGGCGCGTCGCCGCGCGCATCGATCGCGCTGACGCAGGCGGCGCGCGCGCGCGCGTTCCTCGACGGGCGCGGCTTCGTCACTCCGCACGACGTGAAGTCGATCGGCATGGACGTGCTGCGCCACCGCGTGATCACGACCTACGAGGCGGAGGCCGAAGGCGTGACCTCCGTCGACGTCGTGCGCCGCGTGTTCGACGCCGTGCGCGTGCCTTGACCGGAGCGCTCCGCGTGTCGTCGCCCGCGACGCAGACCGACCCCGAGGAGCTCGCGGCGCTGCTCGCCGAAGTCCGGCGCATCGAAGTGCAGAGCAAGCGGCTCGTGATGGGCGCGATGGCCGGCGGCTACAGCTCGGTGTTCCGCGGCGCGGGCGTCGAGTTCGACGAAGTGCGCGAATACGTCGACGGCGACGATCCCCGCTCGGTCGACTGGAACGTGACCGCGCGCGTCGGGCGGCCGTTCGTGAAGAAGTACGTCGACGAGCGCGAGCTCACGGTTCTGTTCCTGCTCGACCTGTCGCGCTCGATGACCGCCGGGTTCGGCGCGCTGACCGCTCGCCAGACCGCGGCGCGCGTCTGCGCGTGCCTCGCGCTCGCCGCGGAGCGCCACGACGACAAGGCCGGCCTGATCGCGTTCGGCGCGCGCGTCGAGAAGTACGTCCCGGCGAAGAAGGGCGCGAGCCACGCGCTCGCGATCGTGCGCGACTGCCTCGCGCTGCCGCCTGCCGACGGGCCGACCGACCTCGCGCCCGCGCTCGAACTCGCGGTGCGCGTGGCGCGGCGCCGCGCCATCGTGTTCGTGGTGTCCGACTTCCTCGGGTGCGGCGAGTTCGGCGACGCGCTCGCGGCCTGCGCGCGCCGTCACGACGTGATCGCGGTGCGGCTCCTCGCGCCGGAGCTCGCGCCGATCGACGCCGGGCTCACGCGCCTGCGCGACCCGGAGACCGGCCGCACGAGCCTCGTCGACTGGGGATCGCCGCGCGTGCGCTCCGCGTACGCGGAGCGCGTCGCGGCCTGGAAGCGCGGCACGGCCGACGCGTTCGCGCGCGCGGGCGCCGACCGCATGGACGTCCCGGTGCCGCGCCGCGCGACGCGCGATTCGGTCGCGCGGCCGATCCTCGAGTTCTTCCGCATGCGCGAGCTGCGCGGCGCGAAGCGGTGAGTTCCATGATCGAGCAGGACTTGCCCTCGTCGCCGCCCGAGCTGCCGTGCGACCTGCTGACGCCGCCGGACGCCGCGGCGCGCTGGCCGTGGCTCGTCGCCGCCGGCGCGCTGATCGTCGTGGCGATCGCGTTCGTCGCTCTCCGCGCGAAGCGCCGCGCGGCGCGCCGGGTGTCGAGCACCGCCCCATCGTTGTCGACGGCGCCGGCGGTCTCGCCCGAGGAGCGCGCACTCGACCGCCTGATCCGCTTGCGCGACGCCGCGCTCGACGACGATGCGTTCCACGTCGAGGCGGCGGCGATCGTGCGCGACTTCGTGCTCGAACGCTGCGGCGTGCGCGCACCGTGGATGAGCACCGAAGAGCTCGCGGTCGCGCTCGACGCGGACCGATCGGCGCGCGTCACGGCGCTGCTCGCGCGCTGCGACCGCGTCAAGTTCGCGCGGGGAGCGTCGACTCTTCCGGAGCGCGCGCGGCTGCTCGCGGACGCGGAGTCGTGCGTGCGCGCGTCGGGTGCCGCGGGTTCTGGATGACCTGTGCTTCCGACACGTACACGCCTTTGCGCATGCTCGTCTCGCACCGCACGAAGTGGTCGTCGCCGAGTTCATCGGTCCAGCGCACCTGGTAGACGCGCGTGTGACGCCACGTCTGCGCCGCCGGCCGCGCGTGGATCTCCCAGATCTCGATCACGGTGCCGCGACGAGCGACGACGAAGCGGCGCAGGCGCGCGCGGTCGCAGCCGCGCTCGATGCAGCGGATCGCGATCACCGCGACGAGGAACGACACGATCGTGATGACGAGGCCGGTCACTCGCATCTCCCGACGAAGGGCGCGGACTCTACCGAAGCGATCGCGCGGTTCGAGCGGCGCGACGGTAATTCGAGTCCGCGTCGTGATCGATCGGATCGCGCCGGTTGAGGCGGCGGCCGACGCTCGCGTACGCTCGGCGGAGACGCACGAACCGATCGCCCTGCCGCGGGCGGTCGAACGAATCGGGAGCTGACATGACGAACGCATCCGACGACCTGACCCGCCGCGCCC
>CAZBOK010000338.1:0-5193 GCA_964493525.1 uncultured Phycisphaeraceae bacterium
CCTGCGTGGATCTGCGATTTCACAACATAGATCGGCCCCGGCAACAACTTCGCCACCGCGGTCGCATGCATCCTGCTGCGGTTGCCGGCGGAGTACCTGCCGATCTTCGGGCGCTGACCCGAAGCCGCACGATCGCGCGCGGCGGCGGCGCGGTATCTTCGCCGCGATGAGCCGCTCCTTCACGACGTCCTGCCTCGCGCTCCTTGCCACGCTCGCGATCGGCTGCCGCGCGCAGCCGACGGCCGCGGTCGTCGAGAACGACACGGCGCACGAGGCCGGCCTCGGCCACATCGATTTCCCGAACACCGGGCCGCGCGCCGCGCAGGCGCCGTTCCTGCGCGGGATGCTCCTCCTGCACAGCTTCGAGTACGACGACGCGGCCGACTCCTTCCGCGAGGCGCAGGCCGCCGCGCCGGGGTTCGCGCTCGCCTACTGGGGCGAAGCGCTGACGCACTGCCATCCGGTGTGGCAGCAGGAAGATCGCGATGCCGCGCAGAAGGTGCTCGCGCGGCTCGCGCCGACCGCGGCCGAGCGCGCGGCGAAGGCGGGCGACGACCGCGAGCGCGGGCTGCTCGGCGCGGTCGAGATCCTGTTCGGCGACGGGGCTCGCGATCGACGCGCGCGCGCCTACTGCGACGCGATGGCCGCGCTGCACGCGCGCTACCCCGCCGACCTCGAGATCGCCTCGTTGAACGCGCTCGCGGTGCTCGGCTCCGCGACGCAGGGCCGCGACGTCGCGGTCTACATGCGTGCCGGTGCGCTCGCGGAGGAAGTGCTCGCGAAGGCTCCGGATCACCCCGGCGCTCTCCACTACGCGATTCACTCGTTCGATGATCCGGTGCACGCGCCGCTCGGCCGCCGCATGGCGGAACGCTACGGAAAAGTCGCGCCCGACGCGGAGCACGCGCTCCACATGCCGTCGCACATCTGGGTCGCGCTCGGGATGTGGCAGGAATCGATCGACGCCAACATCGCGTCCTCCGCCGCGGCGGACGCGCGCCGCGCGGCGAAGCAGCTCGGCGTCGACGCGCGCGGTCTGCACTCGCTCTGGTGGCTGCTCTACTCGCACCTGCAGCTCGGCCACGTGGCCGACGCCGAGCGCCTGCTCGAGGACATGCGCCGCGACGAACGCTCCGAGAGCACCGATCGCACGCGCACGCACCTCGTCAACATGCGCGCCGCGTTCGTGGTCGATCGACAGGCCTGGAACGACGAGCGCGCGAAGTTCGAAGTGAAGCTCGACGGCCTCGCCGCCGGCGTCGCGTGCGCGGAGCTCTACGTGCGGGGACGAGCGGCCTGCGCGAGCGGCGATCTCGACAGAGCACGCGCGGCGCTCGCGGAGATGGCCGGGAAGCGCGGCAAGCTCGAGGACCTCGCCGCGCGCGTCCCGTCCGCCGCGAGCTGCTGCGCGCCGACGCCGACGCCGACCTACCTGCCGAGCCGCCTGGCCGCGCGCGTGATCGAGATCGAGTTGTCCGGGTTGATCGCGCTCGCCGAGGGCAAGACCGGCGAGGGGCTCGCACGGCTCGCGGAAGCGACCGAGCGCGAGGATGCGCTCGGCGACGACTTCGGCCCGCCGGCGGTCGTCGAGCCGGCGCACGAGCTGCTCGGCCGCACGCTCGAATCGCTCGATCGCAAGGCGGACGCAGCGCGCGAGTACGCCGCCGCGCTGCGCCGCGCACCGAACCGCCGGATCAGCGTCGAAGGGCTCGCGCGAACGAGCGCGCCGGCGCAGCGCTGAGCGTCACGAAGGGCTCGAGCCCTTCTTCGCCATCGCCTCGCGCAGGAGCGCGCCGAGGTTGGTGCCGCTCGACCGGCCCGGCTTCAGGTGCTGGTTCACGTCCTCTTGCGAAATGTCCTCGTCCGAGCCGATGAGGACGCCGCGCGTCGAGAGCCGCGACAGCGCGATTTTTTTCGCGCGCGCGTCGACCGAGACCACGCGCACCGTGACTTCGTCGCCGACCTTCACCGCGTCCTCGACGACGCGCACGCGCTCCGGCGAGAGCTGCGACTTGTGGCACAGCCCTTCGAGCCCCGGCTCGAGCTCGACGAACGCGCCGAACTCGGCGATGCGGACGACCTTCCCCTTCACCACCGCTTCCGCGCGGAACCGCCCCACCGCCGCCGTCCACGGATCGACCGTGAGCTGCTTCATGCCGAGGCCGATGCGCTTGCCGCCTTCCTTGATCTCGAGGACCTGCACCTCGATCTCCTGGCCGACGGTCAACACCTTCGAGGGATCGGCCGTGCGCTGGTGCGAGATGTTCGAGACGTGCAGCAGACCGGAGAGGCCGTCGCCGATCGCGACGAATGCACCGAACGGCTCGATCTTCTCGACCTTGCCGCGCAGGACCATCCCCGCCGCGAGCGTCTTCAGCGTCTCCACGCGCGCCGCGCGGCGTTCGCGGTTCACGACGCTCTTGCGCGAGAGCACCACGCGCTTGCGATGCGGCGCGACCTCGAGCACTTCGCACTGCAGCGTCTGCCCGATGTAGGGCGCGAAGTCGGTGACGCGCTCGACGGAGATCTCGGAGGCCGGCATGAACGCCGTGACCGGGCCGATCTTCAGCTCGAGTCCGCCGGAGTTCTCGCCGATCACCTTCGCCTTCACCTCGCGCCCGCGCTCCAGCTCCTTCCAGGTCGCGAGCGTGCGCGCTTCCTTGCGCGACAGCGTCCACAGCCCGTCCTGGATCGAGATCAGCGAGAACTCGTGCGACTCGCCCACCTGCGGCGGCGCTTCGAATTCGGTGACCGAGATCACGCCTTGCGTCTTCGGACCGAGCTCGACGAACACGTCCTGCCCGTTCACGCCGGTGATCGTGCCCTTCATCAGGTGCGCGGACTCCGCATCGCGCTCCGCGTCGCGCGGGCGCTCGCGGCGGCGGCGCGGACCGTCCTGACGATCCGGCTTCGGCATGCGCGCGTTCAGGTCGGCGTCCACGGCGTCGCGGATCGCCTGCTCGTTCAACTGATTCGGTTCGCTGCTCATGGGTCGATCGGCCGCGTCGGGGGGAAGTGGCCGGGCTCCTCGGTCGGGTCGCAGGGTCCGGAAGGATAATCCACGATTGCAGGTCAGGCCAGTCGGACGCGGATCTCGCCCTGCCGATCGAGCACGCGGCCGATGACCGCGGCGCACGGCGTCGCCTCGCGACGCAAGAGCGCGATCAGGCGATCGAGGCGCTCCGGAGCGATCGCGATCAGCATTCCGCCCGATGTCTCGGCGTCGAACGCGAGCGCGGCGAGCGCGTCCGGAACCTGGCTGCCGACCTCCGCATTCGCCCCGAGAAACTTCCGCGTGCGGACCGCGCCGCCCGACGTGAACCCCTGTTCGGCGAGCGCGCGCGCCCCCGGGCCGCCGCTGAACAGCGGCAGATCCGCGGCGCGGAACTCGATCGTGACGCCGCTCGCCTCCGCCATCCCGCGCGCGTGCCCCATCAGCCCGAAACCGGTGACGTCGGTCGCCGATTCGCAGCCGGCCTCGAGCATCGCCGTCGCGGCGCCCTTGTTCAGCGTCGCCATCTGCTCGCACGCCGCCTCGATCCCCTGCGCGTCGAGCTTCTCCTTCTTGATCGCCGTCGCCGCCGCGCCCATCCCGAGCGGTTTGGTCAGGACGAGGACGTCGCCCGGCCGCGCGCGCGCGTTGCTCACGATGCGCGCGGGGTCGACGAGTCCGGTGATCGACATGCCGTACTTCACCTCGGAGTCGCGCACCGAATGACCGCCGACGATGATCGCGCCCGCCTCGAGCACTTTCTCCGCGCCGCCGCGGAGGATGTCGCCGAGCACGGAGATCGGCAGCGTGGTCGGGAAGCCGACGATGTTCATCGCGGTGATCGGGCGTCCGCCCATCGCGTACACGTCCGACAACGCGTTCGCGGCCGCGATGCGGCCGAACCACACCGGGTCGTCGACGATCGGCGGGAAGAAATCGAGCGTGAGCACGAGCCCCGTTTTCGCATCGAGACGGAACACCCCGGCATCGTCGAGCGTCTGCGGCCCGACGATCAAATCCGAGTGGCTCATCGCCGGAAGCTGTCTCAGGACCTCGACGAGGTCCGATGGCGGCAGCTTGGCGGCTCAACCCGCGCACGAGGAGTACGACGTCAGTCGCACCCGCTCGCGGCGGTCCGGGGTCGGTTCCATCACCTCTCGCTTTCGGCCGTGAGCGCACGGCGCACGGCATCGATCAACGGCGCCACTTCGTCGTCGAACAGCGCGCGCGTCTCGAGGAGCACGGCGTCCGACTCGATGCGCGCGAACACTCGCGGCCGTCCGTGGCGCAGCCGCGCGACCAGCCGATCGGCGGCGGACGTCGCGAGCCGCACGCGCACGGCGACGCCTTCGACCTCGCGCATCGGCGCGGACCCGCTGCCGAGGTAACCGACGGTGTCGACGACGTCGATCGCGGCGCCCGGCGCGCTCGCGAGCCCGGCGCGGATCTTCTCGCCGAGCGCGCGCAGATGCGGCCGCGTGCGCGCGAGAGCGACGAACAACGGGAGGTCGGGGACGTCGGCCGGCGAGCGCCGGTACTCGAGGAGCGTCGCTTCCAGCGCGGCAAGATCGAGCTTGCCCGGGCGCACCGCGCGGAACATCGGATGCGCGCGCACGCGCTCCACCAGGTCGCGCTTGCCGACGATGATCCCGGCCTGCGGACCGCACAGGAGCTTGTCGCCGCTGACCGTCACGAGATCCGCGCCGTCCGCGAGCGCGGCGCTGACGGTCGGCTCGTCTTGCAGCGGCGGCACCGCGATCGGACGGAGCAGACCCGACCCCAGATCGTGAACGAGCGGCACGCAGTGCGCGCGCGCGATGGCGGCGAGCTCGGCGACGCTCGGCGACGCGGTGAAGCCGACGACGCGGAAGTTCGACGAGTGCACCTTGAGGAGCAGCGCGGTCGCGGGCGACGCGACGGCCTCGAAATCGCGCGCATAGGTGCGGTTCGTGGTGCCGACCTCGCGGAGCACGACGCCCGCGGCGGTCATCACGTCCGGCATGCGGAAGCCGCCGCCGATCTCGACCAGCTCGCCGCGCGCGACGATCACCTCGCGACCGCGCGCGAGCGCCGCGAGCGTGAGCATCACCGCCGCCGCGTTGTTGTTGACGACGGTCGCCGCTTCGGCGCCGGTCAACTCGACGAGCAACCGCGCGATCCGCGTCTCGCGCAGGTCGCGCTCGCCGGTCTCCGGATCGACC
>CAZBOK010000339.1:0-5191 GCA_964493525.1 uncultured Phycisphaeraceae bacterium
CGGGAGCGCGCGTTCGAATCTCCCGGCGCGGCGCTGCTCGAGCGCGTCGCGCGCCGCGTCGGGGATGTCGCCGGCGAGACCGAGCGCCGCCAGCACGATCGGCGCCGCGGCCGGGAGCGCCGTCCGCCGCGCGAGCGGAAATCGCGAGCGCGCGCCGAACGCGCGCGCTGCGAGCGCCAGGAGCGGCACGCACGCGAGGACGAGCGGCCAGCGATACCGATCGATCGGAACCTCGCGCGAGCGTGCGCCCGTCCCGCCGTTGCCGACGCCCGCGCCGCGCAGGATCGGCGTGAGCGTCTGGTCGAGCCAGCGCGACAGCGCGAACGGCGAATCGTGAGCGCGGACGACTTCCCCTCCCGCGATCTCGGCGACGCGCCCGAGCGCCGTCGCATCCGGCCGCGAGAGCGGCGCCTCGGGGACGCCGGGCACGACGCCGCCGTCCGGAGCGCCGACCAGGAGCGCGTGCACCTGCACGACCGCACCGCGCGCGCGCCACGCGACCGACGTGACGTCGGCTCCGCCGGCGCCATCCACGACCTCGCCATCGGAAACGATCAGCACGACGCGGTCGGCGCGGCTCCCGCGGTCGAACGCGTCGAGCGCGCCCGCGAGCCCGGCGGCGAGGCTCGTGCCGCCCGCGGGCTCGAGCTCCGGGTCGAGCTCGTCGAGAAACGACGCCGCCGCCGCGCGATCTTCGGTGAGCGGACAGACGAGCCGCGCTTCCCCGGAGAACGCGACCAGCGCCACGCGACCGCCCGGCATCCGCGCGAACAGGTCGGCGATCTCGCCCTTCGCGCGCGACAATCGGTCGGGCGCCTCGTCCGGGACGCGCATCGAGCGCGACACGTCGAGCGCCACCACGAGGTCGAGCTGCGACGACTCGATCGGCCGCGGCTCGCTGCCGACCTGCGGGCCGACCACGGCGAGCGCGATCGATGCGAGCACGCAGACGGCGAGCGACGCGAATCCGATCCGTCCGCCGGGCCGCGGCCGCTGAACGAACGACGCGACGCCGCGCCCGGCGAGCGCGCGGCGCAGCAGGATCAGCGGGACGCCGACCGCGACGGCCGCGGCGGCGAGGACGAGGCTCTCGGGGCGTGCGATGCTCACGGCGCCCTCCGCGCGACGAACGTCTCGAGGAACAGCGCGCCGACGAACAGGAGTAGCGCGGCGATCGTCCAGCGGGCGTGGTCCGGCTCGAACGTCGGATGCGACTCGTCCGTGCGCGGCGCGCGCGCGAGCCGGTCGATCTCGGCGTAGACGTCGCCGAGCACCCGCGCGTCGCGCGCGACGAATCCCTTGCCGCCGGTCAGCTCGGCGAGGCGGTTCAGCTCCTTCGTCGCCGCGGCGCGCGGCGTTCCCGCCGCCACCGCGAATACCTTCACGCCGCGCGCGATCGCTAGGTCGGCGGCCTCCTGCGGCAGGATGCGGTTCACGTTCTCCTCGCCGTCCGTCAGCAGGATCGCGACGCGCGACGGCGAATCGGAGTTCGCCAGCTCCACCACCGCGGCGGCGAGCGCCGTGCCGATCGCCGTCGCGTCCTCGGGCGAATCGGGCGCCGCGGGCCGCACGCGTCGGAGCAGTTCGCGCACCGCGTCGCGGTCGAGCGTGAGCGGCGCCACGCGGCGCGGCCACTGCGCGAACGTGAACAGCGCGATCCGATCCTGCGCACGCCCCGCGATGAACCCGTCCAGCACGCGCGCCGCCGCCGCGAGCCGCGACTCGTTCTCCGCCAGATGTCCGGTCTGCATCGACGACGACACGTCGAGCACCAGCGCGATGTCGATCCCGTTCGTCGTCGCCGGCGCGGCCGCGATCGCGCGCGACGGCCCGGCGAGCGCGACGACCGCCGCGCAGAACGCGGCGATCTCGGCCCAGCCGACGAGCCCGGCCCCGCGCCGGCGCGCGCCCGGGCGCACGAAGAGGTGCCCCGCGGGGAACACGATCGGCGCGCCCGCGAGCACGCGGCGCACGGCGGGAACCAGCAGGAGTGCCGGCAACGCGAGCAACGCGAGCCAAGCGGGGGCGGCGAAGTTCACGGCGCGCTCCCGACGGACGAGAGGCGCGGTCGCACGAACGCGCGCGCGGCGGCGAGGTGACGATCGAAACCGTCCGGGCCGGGAGCGACGCCCGCGTACTTCGCGCGCTCCGCGTCCGAGAACGCCGGGGCGAGCGCCGGCTCGGCGAGCAACGCGATGAGCTCCTCGGACGTGAGCGCGAGCAGAGCGATCGAATCATGCGCGGCGTCGGCGGCGAGCAGGCGCCGCAGCACGTCGGCGATCTCGCCGAGCAGCGCGGCGCGATCCGCGCCGGACAGCGCGCCGCGGGCGGCGATGTCGTCGAGTGCGGCCAGCGCCTCGCGCGCCGCATCGTGCGGCGGCCGGGCGATCGTCGCGGCGACTTGCGTCCGCGCCCGCCTTCGCCGCAGCGCGAACGCCGCGGCGATCGCGACGCAGAGCGCGACGCCCGCGAGCATCCCCCACGGGACCGTGCGTTCCGGCAGGTCGATCCAGTCGAGCGACTCGACCGGCGCGCCGCCCGCTCCCGGCGCTCCGGCGCGCGGCGCTTCGGGATCGACGCTCGCGACGTCGACGTCGACGGCCTTCGTCTCGATGCGCGAGCGTGCGCCGGACGCGTCTTCGAACTCGATCGAGAGCGCCGGCAGCGTGGCGACGTCGCTCGCGACCGGCAGCAGCTTCAGCCGGAATGCGTCGGCGCGCTCCGGATCGGGACGACAATCGAGCAGCACGAACCCGCCCGCGTCGGCCGGCGCGAGCGGGATCACGCGCTCGCGCGCGACGCCGTCGATCACCAATCGCGCCTCGACGACGGCGCCGAACGCGAGCGGCTCGGCCGGGAGGTCGATCCGCGCGCGGATCTCGGGCGCGTCGTTCGCGGCCGGCGTCACCGCAGCCCCCGCTCGCGCAGCGCGAAGAAGCGGATCAGCGCCGGCAGCGGGTCGCGCGCCGTCGTCACGTCGAGGAGCGCGGCGCCGCCCGATGCGATCTCCGCGGCGCGCTGAGCGCGCGCGACCGACGCGGCGCGCTCGAACGTGGCGCGTTCGGCTGCACTTCCCGCGTCGATGCGGAAGCGCCGCCCGCTCTCCGGGTCGGCGAAGTCGAGCATGCGGTCGCCCGCGAGCGTCGACTCGCGCGGATCGCTCACGCGGATCGCGACGACCTCGTGCCGCCGCGACAGCGACGCGAGCCGGCGCGACGCGATCGGCGTCACGAAGTCGGAGACGACGAACACCACCGAGCGGCGCACGACGGTCGCGTCGAAGTGATCGAGCGCCGCATCGAGGTCGGTCCCGCGTCCCGCGACGGGGTCGACGAGCGCGCGCAGCACGCGCCGCGGCCACTCGACGCCGCGCGCCGGCGGCAGCGAACGCTCGACGCGATCGGTGAACGTGACCAGACCGACCGCGTCCTTCCCTTCTGCGGCCGCGATCACGAGGAGCGCGGCGACCTCCGCAGCGACGCCCGCCTTCGTGCGCGGGCCGCTGCCGAAGTCGAGCGACGCGGAGCGGTCGACGACCAGCACCACGGCGCGCTCGCGCGACTCGATGAACCGCTTCACGAACGGACGGCCGGAGCGCGCGGTCACGTTCCAGTCGATCGCGCGGACGTCGTCGCCCCACACGTACTCGCGCACCGAATCGAACTCGATGCCGGTGCCGTGGAAGACGCTCTTGTATTCGCCCGCGAGCGCGAACGTCGCGCGGCGACGGCTCTTCAGCTCGAGCAATCGCGCCCGTCGTGCGAGGTCGTTCACGAGGGTATCCACGCCGGCGCGAACGGCCGCGCCGCGGCGCGGTTCGCCGGCGGCCGCGGTCACGGCACTTCGACCGTCGCGAGCACACGCCGGACGACCTGCGCGGCCGTCATGCCGTCGGCTTCGGCCTCGTAGGAGAGCAGGATCCGATGGCGCAGCACGTCTTCCGCCATCGTCTTCACGTCCGACGGGCCGGCGAACGTCTTGCCGCGCAGGAGCGCGTGGCAGCGTGCCGCGAGCACGAGCGCGATCGAGGCGCGCGGAGATGCGCCGTAGCGCACCGTCCCCCGCAGGTCGGGGATCCCGGCCGCGGCGGGGTCGCGCGTCGCACGGACGACCGCGAGCACGTAGCGGACGAGCCGCTCCTCGACGTGGATCTCGTCGACGAGCCGCCGCGCCGCGAGCACGCGCGCGCCGTCCGCGACCTTGCGCACGGCGATCGCGCCGCGCGTGTTCGCCATGCGCGCGACGATCTCCGCCTCTTCGGCGAGGCTCGGGTAGTCGATCAGGACCTTCAGGAAGAACCGGTCGAGCTCCGCTTCCGGGAGCGCATAGGTGCCTTCGTGCTCGACGGGGTTCTGCGTCGCGAGCACGAGGAACGGTTCCGGCAGCGCGAACGTCTCGTCGCCGATCGTGACCTTCCGCTCCTGCATCGACTCGAGCAGCGCCGCGTGCACCTTCGCCGGAGCGCGGTTCACTTCGTCGGCGAGGATCAGATTCGCGAACAGCGGCCCCTTCTTCACCTCGAAGCGACCGGACTGCGGCTGGAAGATCGGCGTGCCGGTCAAGTCGGCGGGGAGCAGGTCCGGCGTGAACTGGATGCGGTGGAACGTCACGTCGAGCGTGCGCGCGAGCGTCTCGACCGCGAGGGACTTCGCGAGGCCCGGCACCCCTTCGAGGAGAAGATGCCCGCCGGTCAACAGCCCCATCAGGAGCCGCTCGATCAGCGCGGACTGCCCGACGATCACCTTCGAGACTTCGCCGACGACGTCCGCGAGCACTGCGGCCTCACCGCGGACCCGCTTCTCCAGCTCGGCGACGCTCATCGCGCGGCGCCCTCCGGGGCGACCGCTCCCGGCGTCGCGCCGCCGATCGCGAAGAATCCGCGCCAGCGCGCCGCGATGCGCGCGAAGTCGGCGTCCGTGAGCCAGCGCGCCGACTGGCCGAACTTCCGGTGGAACGCGCGTTCGAGCACGTGCGCGGCGCCGACGCGGACGAACCAGCGCGCGTCGTCGAGCGCCGCGACCAGCCGCGCGAGCGGGATCCCCTCGACGGTGTCCGCGACCGTCGCCGTGAATTCGTCGACGTCGAGCGCGCGGCGCAGCCACTCGGCCGGTGCGACGCCGGGCTCGCTGCGATAGCGCTGCACGAACTCGCCGCCCTTCTCACCGCCGTCGGTCGCGAGCAGGACGCAGAG
>CAZBOK010000340.1:0-5191 GCA_964493525.1 uncultured Phycisphaeraceae bacterium
CGTCGCGCGGAGCGTCGAATCGAGCCTCGGCAGTCTGGCGACGAGCCGCGACGAACGGCGCAGGATGGGCCGGTTGACGCACGGTTTCGCCGTGGGTTTAATCCGTCCGAACGAGTGCGCCAGCGCTGGGAGGCGCGCTCTCGGGAACGGCGAACGGGAACCGAATCCGAGCGAGGGAAATCGGGATGGCGTTTCGGGAACCGACCGGCGAATCGGACCCGCGAGCCGCAGCGCTCGAGGTGCTCGGCTCGCTCACCCCGGCGCCCACCGTGGATCCGGATTCCGCGCGCGATCCGCAACGACTCGCGGAGATTCTGCTCGCAAACGCCGAAGCGATCCGCGCGCTCGGCGGGCCCAGGTTGCTCGACCTCTTGCTCCCGCTCCTCATCGAGCCGTTGATGGCCCGCGCGCGGGATCTTTGCGTGCGCGAACGCTTCCTGCTCGACCTCGAGGACATCGCTGTCGGCGCGGTCGTTCACATGATCGCCGATCGGATCTTGGACGTTCGGGCACGGCCGTTCGATTCGTGGATGGAAGCCGCGGTCGAGAGTGTCGCGCGCCGAGAGGCCGCGCTCGGCGAAGCTCCGATGTTCCGCGCCGAGCCGTCGGGCGGGGATCCCGCACGACTCGCGGAGGCGGTCTGCGTTGCGCTCAACCGTCTTCCGCTGCCGTACCGCGAGGTGGCTTGGATGTTCTTCGTCGAGAAAGCCGGCGTCCCGGAGATTGCCCGACGCGTCCAACGCCCGTTCGAGCAGGTGGAGTTCTTGATCACCACCGTCCTCGAGTCTGCGCGGCGAGCCGTTGCGGAACAAGACGACGAGAGGCGCTCACGGCGCGCGCGCGGCGCGGGCGACGGCGAAGAACGGGAGGCGGGGCGATGACGGAATCGCGACCAAGTCTCGACCTGCGCGCACTCGTGCGCGACCTGCCTGACCTGCTCGCTGGTCCCGAGCCCGTGCTCCATCAACCACGCGCGCGCGAGTGGATCGCGCGTAATCCGCAAGCGCAGGGGGCGCTCGCTGCGGCGGCCGCGATCGTGACGACGATGAACGACGGACGCGGACGCTTGCGGCGATCGGCGCAGCAGGGCGGCCGGTTCGCACGTTCGGTCGCGCGCGCCAGCCGCTGGTTCGCGCACGAACTATTCGTCGTGTTGTACGAGGAGGGCCGGCGGAGATACGCGATAGCAACAGAAGCTGGAGGCACGTTCGTCGAGGGGACGCACGACGACGTGCGATTGATCCACTCGAAGGCGCCCGAGCGACGCCGGCTTGAGATGCTTCGATCGAAATTGGAGGCGCCTCCGTCCGCAGTGGTTCGAGCGTTCGCGACCGCAGCGGATTCCGCGACCGCGACGGATCCCGGTCGATCGCGCGGGTTCTTTGAAGCGTCTGCCGCGCTGGCGCCCGGAGACGAGCAAACACGATGGTGGCTTGGCGTGCTTGCGGATTCGGATCGTGCGCCGTCTGCAGCGAATTGGAGCGCCGAAGCGTCCGCCGCGAAGTCACCGACCGCGCGCGGGTTCTTCCTGGAGCGAGCAGCCGATGGTTTCGCTCGAGCCGGCCAC
The DNA here is from genome assembly GCA_964493525.1 of uncultured Phycisphaeraceae bacterium. Classification (GTDB taxonomy): domain Bacteria; phylum Planctomycetota; class B15-G4; order B15-G4; family JADJEK01; genus CAZBOK01. The sequence goes on from CAZBOK010000340.1 coordinate 1,568, forward strand.
GCGGACGAAGCCAGCGCGATGAGCGAGATCGCGATGCAACTTCTGCCGGACTTCGCCTCGGTCGCATATCACGCGGTGTTGCATGCGCTGCTGCGAGGAGACGGCCGCCTCACGCGGTCGGCAACCGATGCCTTGAACGCGCGAGTTCTGGGACGCGACTCCTTGGCTCTCGGGCTCGCGCGCGCATCTCGCCAACACGACGAACTCTGGGCAGCCGCACGGCGTGCTCATCCCGTGATTTATCGCGAGACAATCCGCCTGCTGCCGAGCGCACTGGTTGAGTCGTTGGAGTCGTCTCAATGAAGAAGGCACGTTGGCTCGCCGCGCTCATCTTCGTCTGCGTCCTGAGCATCGGAACCGAGAGCGTTGCCCAGCCCGGAAAGAAGGCGGGCACTCCTCAGGTCGGCGGAGGACCGATGTCCGGCCCGGCGTCCCCCGGCGGTGGTAGTGGATCGCTCTACATCCGCTGTCCGTGATCTGATGGATCCCGCGCATCGAGCGAGCAAGTTCAATGATCCGACTTCGATTCGTCGCGCTGATCGTGGCCGTCGCGATCGTGGTCGTCGCCGGGATCACGCTCAGTTCGCTTTGGTCCGACGACTCCGATCGAGATGCTGTTCGCGTTCCACCGCATGACCCCGCGCCGCTCTCGCTCGATCGTGACCTGACCTCGGCTGCTCGCAACTCGATCGAGAAGTCGACGAAAGAAGAGGTTCGCGGTCGCCGGCTCGTTCTTCGGCTCGGCGATGTCGATGCAGCGAACGCGGAGGTCTTCGCGTTCCCGTGGGACGACACGACGCGAGCGCTCGCGGCGCGCCGCCTCGGACTCGAACCTTCGTGGCAGCGGCAACACGCGGTGTCGCTGCACTCCGATGAACACGGCCAGCTCGAACTCCCCGCCGGTGCGGATCGATGGTTCGTGGCCGCGCGCGCGGCCGGCAGCGCCCCATCCGGTTTCGTGGTCGACGCGGTCACGCCGCAAGACGGCGTGCTCGCGCTGACGCCCGAGCAGATCGTGATCGGCCGCACTGTCGGCTCGGACACTGCACTGACTCCGATCGCCGGCGCGCGCGTGATCGGCAGGTTCTTCTATCACGAAGGATCCATGCCATCGGCGCTGCGCACCGAGCCCAGTCGCATCGCGTCGATGTTCTTCCTATCGGAGGCGATCAGCGAAGCGGATGGGAAGTTTCGGCTGACGGGCATGCCGGCCGGGAGCTCGTGGCTCCAGGCCCGCGCCGCGGACGGTCGAGCGGGCGGCATGTACGGGGAAGTCATTCCGGCGAAGGTGGAGCCCGTCATCCGGATGTTCGCGGGCGCGACCGTGCGCGGCCTCGTCGTCGATGACGCGACCGGCCGGCCGATCGAGAACGCGCGGGTGCTCTGGACTTGGCGAGCGCAGCTCTCGCTGACCTGGGATCTCACCGACACGCGAACCGACACGGAAGGCCGCTTTGCATTGACGGACGTCAACACCGAGTTCAACGGCATCGGGCTGCGCGTCGACGCGGACGGATATGCAAGCGACGATCGCCAGCTCCCGGCGCTGAGCCTGAGCGACGTCGTCGAACTCGTCATTCGCCTCGGGCCGCAGTGTCCGCAGGAGGTTCTGGTTCGGACGGAGAGCGGCGCTCCCGTACCGCGCGCGAAGGCGGCCTTCTCGCTTCCGGTGACTTGCGACGCCGTGTCGACCGGATTCACGGACGAGAACGGGATCGTCGAAGCCGAAGGTCTCGCGGCCGGGACCGCTTACCAACTCAGCGTGACCGCCCCGGGATTCGCCGCGCAGTTCGTGGCCGGCATCGTTCCGCCGACGAACCGTGTCGTGGTCGTGATGCGTCCGACCGGCGCGGTGACCGGCGTGTTGCGCGGCGAATCGCTGCCGCTCGTCGATCCCTATGTGCGCTTCTCCCTCGAATCCGCCACCGGACGCCGCTGGCTCGAGTCCTGGATTCCGGTCGACCCGCAGACCGGGACGTTCCACTCGGACGGGATGCAGCCGGGCTCCTATCGCGTCGACGCGTCGGCCGAGCACTACGCCATGCGGACCTACGGACCGGTCGTCGTGAAGAGCGGCGGCGAACCGTTGAGGGTGGAGATCCCACTCGAGCGAGGGACCGTCGTGCGAGGGCGCGTCACCGACGCCGCGACCGGCGCTCCGCTCGTCGGCGCGCGGGTGACCGTCGCCGACCGCACGTCGTGCGGAGACACGGTGAAGTCATTCACGGATCCCGTCGAGACGGATGCGGACGGCCGTTACACGATCGAGGACATCATGGCCGGGAGCGTGCTCGCGCTCCTGGTCGAGCACGAGGGGCGCCCTCGCGTCGTTGCCACCTGCGACGTCCCGCGCGGTGTCGTCGAGGCTCACCTCGACGTCGCGGTTCCCGGCCCCGCCGCGCTCACGATCACCGTGAGAGATTCGACCGGCGCGTCCGGGTTCGTCGCGTCGGTGCTGACGTCGGATCAGCAGCTCACGGATTGGGTCGAAGCGGGCGGCTCGCGGCGCATCGACCGTCTGCCGCCAGGCGCGACGCACGTGTGGGGCTCGACGTTTCCCGCGCCGCAGAGCCCTTCGCGGCCGCAGAGCTTCGATCGGACGGTGATGCTGGCGCCGGGCGAAGAACAGACGCTCGTCATCGAAGTGAACAACGGCGCCACGATCTCCGGTCACGTCACCGTCGACGGTCCCGGCGCGACGGCGCAGAACCTCCTGCTGACGTGCCACGACGACGGTCCGACTCCCACACTCCACGGCGTGTCGATCCTCAGCCCGGACGGCGCCTACCGCATCGACCACGTGCCGGCGGGACCGCACACCTTGCAATTGCGGAGCCTGGAAGCGGAGCGCGGCATGCGCGTCGTCAAGGGAGTCGACGTTCCGGCCGAGGGTGTCGTCACGGTCGACTTCTCGGTCGCGCGTACGGGAGTCTCCGGCAACGTGCGCGACGAGTCGGGCGCTGCGGTCCCGTTCGCGACGATTCGATTGCGACCGCACTCGACGAACAACGCGACGCATGCAGTGCCCGGCGTGGCGTTCGCGGACGGCGAGGGAGCTTTTTCGTTGATCGGGCTCGACCCCGGACCGTGGGAAGTCGCCGCGTCCGGACCGGGCCTCGAAACCGCCGCGCGCGATTTCGGAATCAATGCGGCCGTGCCGAACCCCTCGCTCGACTTCACGCTGAAGCGCGAAGCGATCGTGCGGATCCGCGTGACGCGCCCGGACGGGACCATCGAACCGTCCGTCACCATCCACACGACGCCCGCGGCGACCGACGATCCGTTCGGTGTGCCGCCCGCGGAGCGCGTCGCCGACGGGTGGATCGTGCGCGGGCTGCCGACGGGTGAATTCCGCGTGCGCGCGACCGCGGGCGACTTCTTCCCCGCCGAAGCGATCGCGAGCTGCGCGAGCGGCTCCGAGACGTCGCTCGACCTCGTGCTCCGCCGCCGTGGGACTCTGTGCGTTCGCGTGCGTGGACCGCAGGGAAACGGGCTCGCGCACATCGTTGCCGACGCAATCGATCGCGAGACTGGACGTCGACTCTCCGAGTGGGTCGCAGCTGGGCTCGTCACGCTTCCCGGCGGATTGACCACTGACGCGAATGGGGAGCTGCGCATCACGGG
>CAZBOK010000341.1:0-5172 GCA_964493525.1 uncultured Phycisphaeraceae bacterium
CGCACCCGAAGGATGACGCGCTCATCACCGAGTTCGAGGCGTCGTTCCCGTACACCGACACGCCCGATCAGGCGCGCGCGATGGTCGAGATCCACGAGAGCCTCGGCAGCCGGCGACCGATGGACCGCCTCGTGTGCGGCGACGTCGGGTTCGGCAAGACCGAGCTCGCGGTGCGGGCAGCGTTCCGCGTCGTGTGCGGCGGCCGGCAGGTCGCGGTGCTGGTGCCGACGACGCTGCTCGCGGAGCAGCACGGCCGCACGTTCGAGGAGCGCCTCGCGAGCTACCCGGTGAAGGTCGCGGTGCTGTCGCGCTTCCGCGAGTCGCGCGTGCAGAAGGAGACCGTCGAGGGGCTGAAGAACGGCACGATCGACATCGTGATCGGGACGCACCGCCTCGTCTCGAAGGACGTCGACTTCAAGGACCTCGGCCTCGTCGTGGTCGACGAGGAGCAGCGGTTCGGCGTGAAGTCGAAGGAGGCGTTGAAGCGGCTGCGCCGCTCGGTCGACGTGCTCACGCTCACCGCGACGCCGATCCCGCGCACGCTGCACATGGCCCTGGTCGGCATCCGCGACATCTCCGCGTTGAACGTCCCGCCGTCCGGTCGCCGGCCGGTGAAGACCGAGCTGCATCGATTTTCCGATGACGTGATCCAGCGCGCGGTCCGCACCGAGATCCTGCGCGGCGGCCAGGTGTTCTTCGTCCACAACCGCGTGCGGTCGATCGACCGCATGGCGGACCACATCGCTCGCCTCGTCCCGAACGCGCGCGTCGTCGTCGCGCACGGGCAGATGGCGGAGGGCGCGCTCGAATCCGCGGTGCGCGCGTTCAAGGACGGCGAGGCCGACGTGCTGGTGTCGACGAACATCGTCGAGTCCGGACTCGACCTGCCGCGCGCGAACACGATCCTGATCGATCAACCGGACCAGTTCGGGCTCGCCGACCTGCACCAGTTGCGCGGCCGCGTCGGACGCTCCGAGCTGCAGGCGTTCTGCCACCTGCTGATTCCGGACAAGCCGCTCGCGCGCGACGCGGAGAAGCGCCTGAAGGCGATCGAGGAGCTGTCCCACCTCGGCGCGGGATACGACATCTCGATCAAGGACCTCGAGATCCGCGGCGCGGGAAACCTGCTGGGCGCCGAGCAGCACGGGCACATCGCGGCCGTCGGGTACGACCTCTTCGTGCAGCTCTTGCGGCGCGCGGTCGCGCAGGCGAAGGGCGAGCGCCCGCCGCAGGAGCCGGCCGACACCGACGTCGATCTCGGCGTGACCGCGTTCCTCCCCACCGACTACGTGCCCGACTCGGGTCAACGCATGGAGCTGTTGCGCCGGCTCGGCGCCGCCGACCGCGCGGGCGTGGCCGAGCTCGGCAAGGAGATCCGCGACCGCTTCGGCCGGCCGCCGGCCGCCGCGCAGCGACTCCTCAAGATCTTCGAGCTGAAGCGCCGCTGCCGCGAGCTGTTCGTCCGGCGGCTGCTGTATCCGGGCGAGGACATCGCGCTGATCGAGGTCGAGGATCCCAAGCGCTTCCGCCGTGCGTCGCCCTTCAAGCCGGGGGAGACCGTCGAGCTCTCCGAGACGTTGGTTCACGTCCGCATCCCCAAGGACGCGCGCACGCCCGACCGCGCCCTGAAGTTCCTCGCGGAACGGTTGCTGAGTTGAGGCGAGTCGCTCGCGCGAAGACGCGCCGACTCGGGAGGCCTTAGAATCCCGCCGTGATTTCCGGCTTTCTCCTCCTCCTCGCGCTCGCGCAGGCGCCGATCCACGGCGGCGACATCGAATCGGTCGTCGCGACCGTGAACGGTGAGGCGATCCTCGAGAGCGAAGTGCAGGACGCGCTCGAGTCGGTGTCGGCGCTGTTCGATCGCACCGAGGTCGTGCGCCAGCTCGTGTACCAGCGCCTCCTCGACCAGAAGGCGAAGGCCGCCGGCGTCACGATCGACGACGAGCGGCTCGCCGACGCGATGCGCGAGCGCGTCGCCCAGGCCGGCGGTTGGGACGCGTACAAGAAGAAGCTCGAGGAACGATCGAGCTCGCCGGAGCAGGACCGCCAGGAGATCCGCCGCGCGCTGCTCGCGGACGAGTTCGTCGATCACTGCGTCGGCCTCGTGCCCGGCTCGCCGCACGTGCGCCCCGACCTCGCGCGCATGCTGCAGGTGACGCCGAAGGAAGTGCAGGACGTCTACCGCGAGCACAAGGACCGCTTCCGCACCGTCGATCGCCGCGTCTACGGGCGCGTCCAGTGCGCGAAGGACGCCGCGGACGACGGCGTCGGCGCGGTGCAGAAGGTCATCGACCTCAGGAAGGCGGCGATCGAGCGCTTCAACGGCTCGCTGAAGGACGCGTGCGCCGCGGCTTACCCGGACGAGAAGGACCTCTACGTCGAGGCCGAGCTCGTCGAAGGCCAGCGCTCCGGCCTCCTGCCGGTCATCCTCCAGCACCTCGCGACGGCGCCGACCCGGGTGCCGAGCCCGGTCATCGAGACCACGAAGTCGGTGATCTGCGTGGTCAAGGTCGACGAGACCCTCGGCCGGCAGCGGTCGTTCGCGGAGGTGCAAGACGGCATCCAGCGCGCGATCCTCGTCGAACGCCGCGACCAGGCGCGGTGGATCCTCGGCGCCGAGCTCCTGAAAGAGGCGGAGATCCGCCCGCGCGACCTGATCCCCGCGACCCCGGCGTCCGCTCCGGGGGCGCCGGGCGCACCGGAAGTCGCGCCGCCCGGCGTTGCCGACCCCCACCGCGGCTCATAGAATCGCGCCGACTCGGGTTCGGACCGAACCGGTCGCTTGCATCACCCGTTGGCCGGCCGTTTTCCGACCGTTCCCGGTCCCAGAACCACAGCGCACGCTCAAGGAGCTTTCAGAGTGAGCCAACCGGAACATCCGCAAGAGGGGCACGACGCCGCGCACGAGCACATGCACCTCGAACCGCAGACGTTCGAGCAGGCGGTGCGCGACTACATCAAGAACGCTCCCTTCATGGTGTTGTCGATCGCGTTCCACGGGCTGATCGCCCTCCTGCTCTGGCTGTTCTATGTGCCGTCACAGCCGGTGAAGAAGGAGGACAAGACGATCACGATGGTCGTCCAGGAGACGACGGTCGATCCGATCAAGCTCGAGCCGCCTCCGCCGGTCGAGGCGAAGCCGATCGAAGAGGACGAGAACCAGATCGACGACCCGCTCGCCACCTCGTCCGAGGAGGGCACGGTCGACGTCGACGTCCCGACGCCCGACGTCGGCACGAACACCGAGACGCAGACGAACGACTCGCTGTACTCGGGCGAGAGCTACGCCCCGTTCGACGGCAACGCGCTGCACGACCTGATCGGCGTGGGCGGCGGCGGCGGCGGTCGCGGCGGCGGCAAGTACGGCAAGCGCGGCGGCGCGAAGGGCACCGGCAAGGCCGGCGGCAAGGCGAGCCAGAAGGCGGTCGACTACGGCCTCGAGTGGCTGCACCGCCACCAGGACGACGACGGCCACTGGTCGAGCCACGACTTCGCGGCCCACTGCACCGCGGCGAAGTGCACCGGTGAAGGCGAGATGGTGCACGACATCGGCTGCACGGGTCTCGCGCTGCTCGCGTTCCTCGGCGCCGGCAACACGCCGAACAGCGGCAAGTACAAGAACGACGTGAAGAAGGGCCTGAAGTACCTCGTCGAGGTGCAGGACAAGGAGTCCGGCTGCTTCGGCCAACCGAACTCGCACTCCTCGTTCATCTACGACCACGCGCTCGCGACCCTCTCGATGACGGAGGGCTTCGGCCTGTCGCAGTGGCCGACCTTGAAGGAGCCGGCGCAGAAGGGCCTGAACTTCATCAACGCCGCGAGGAACCCCTACAAGGCGTGGCGTTACACCTATCCGCCGAACGGCGACAACGACATGTCGGTCACCGGCTGGATGGTGATGTGCCTGAAGTCGGCGGAAGACTTCGGCCTGAACGTCGACCACGCGGGCCTCGACGGCGCGAAGCTCCTCATCGACGAGATGACGGACGAGAACAGCTGGCGCACCGGCTACATCCAGAAGGGCGGGCTCTCCGCGCGCGAGCCGCGCGCGGAAGAGAAGTGGCCGGCCGCGAAGACCGAATCGATCACCGCGGTCGCGCTGCTCTGCCGCATCTTCATGGGCGAGGAGCCCGACAAGAGTGCAGCGGTGAAGGGCGGCGCCGATCGTCTGCTGAAGCAGCTCCCGCTGTGGGACGAGAAGGAAGGGACGATCGACTTCTACTACTGGTACTACGGCTCCTACGCGATGTACCAGATCGGCGGAAGCGAGTGGGACAAGTGGCAGCAGAAGATGCTCGACGCCGTCGTGAAGTCGCAGCGACAGGAAGGCTGCGAGCAGGGCTCGTGGGATCCGCAGTATGACCCGTGGGGAGCGCGCGGCGGCCGGGTGTACTCGACCGCGATCATGACGCTCTGCATGGAGGTCTACTACCGCTACGACCGCGTGCTCGGCGCTCGCTGATCGCCGACGCATCGATCGCGCACGCGCGGCCCCGCGCTCGACTCCGGTCGAACGCGGGGCCGCGTTGCTTTTCGAGACGAGCTCGAAACCGCGTGTGCCCGCTTCCGTTCGAGCGCGTCGCGCGCGGCGAACGTCGTCGCGGCGCTTCATCGCGGAAAGCACGGGGAGTTCGTCATGCGCGAAGATCGATCGTCGCCCGATTCGTTCGAGGAGGCGTTGCGTCAGTCGTTGCGGAACGCGCCGTTCTTGTTCCTCTCCGCCGTGTTCCACGGACTCGTGCTCCTGCTCGCGTGGCTCCTGTACGACCCGCGTCCGAGCGTCATCGCGCACGAGGCGCCGATCATCGCGGTCGTGCGCGAGCGCGTGGTCGATCCGATCGAAGTGCCGCCGCCGGAGCCGATCCCCGAACCGACGCCGCTCGACGTGAACGAGCAGCAGATCGACGATCCGCTGGCGCAGTCGAACGTCGAGGGCACGCTCGATCACGAGACCGACGCGCCGGACGACGGCCGCAACGAGGAGACGCAGAAGAACGACTCGAACTCGAAGGGCGACGGCTTCGGCCCCGAGCCGGGCGATTCCACGAGCAGCAAGATCGGCGTCGGTCACGACGGCGGCGCGGAGGGCGGCGGTCATCACGCCCGTTTCGGCGGCCCGCGCGGCCCCGGCTCGGTCGGCGGGCGCGCGAGCCAGAAAGCGATCGATCACGC
>CAZBOK010000342.1:0-5150 GCA_964493525.1 uncultured Phycisphaeraceae bacterium
GCCGTCGCGCGACCACGCCGCGGTCGTCGCGATCGACGCGGCGCTGCCGAGGTAGAGGCTCGCGCGGCCTTCGTTCGAGAAACCGTTCGTGAGGTTCGGGCTGCCGACGATCACGTCGGAGCGACCGTCACCGTTCACGTCGCCCGCCGCGGCGATCGACGCGCCGAGGAGCGCGCCCGCGACGTCCGATTCCACGGACCACGACGGCGTCGGCGGGAATCCGTTCAGACCGCCGAAACAGCAAAACGCGCCGCCCTCCGAGACCTGTCCGTTCGTGTAGCCGGGAGCGCCGACCACGAGGTCCGCGATCCCGTCGCCGTTCGCGTCGCCCACTCCTGCAACCGCGGCGCCCAGGTTCGCGAATGCCACGTCGATCTCGATCATCGTCGCCGCTGTGGTCGCGAGGCCCGCGGCGGCACCGTGGTAGACGAACGCCACACCTTCGCCGACTTGTCCGTCGCCGAGGTCCGGCGCACCGACCACGACGTCGGAGAACCCGTCGCCGTTTCCGTCGCCCGCGCTCGCCACCGCCGCGCCGTAGTGCGCGAACGCGACGCCGCCCTCCTGCGTCCACGCGGCGATGGTCGCGAGCCCGCCCGGATTGCCGAGGAAGACGAACGCCGCGCCCTCCTCGTTCTGTCCGTTCGTGAGGTGCGGCGCGCCGACGATGACGTCCGAGTACCCGTCGCCGTTCACGTCCCCCGCGCTCGAGACCGCGGCGCCGAACATCGCGTTCGCCGAATCGCTCTCGACTCGCCACGCCCAGGTCGTCGCGGGCCCCGTCGGTCCGCCGAGGAAGAGCCACGCCGCGCCCTCGTCGCTCTGGCCGTTCGAGTACTCGGCCGCGCCGACGATGACGTCGGACCAGCCGTCGCCGTTCACGTCGCCCGCGTTCGCGACCGACACGCCGGCTTTCGCGCCGACGAGATCGGATTGCCAGGTCCAGTCCGGCGTGAGCGGAGTCTGCGCCGCGCTCGGTCGGGCGCCGAGCGCGGCGAAAGCGACGACGGCGGCGAACGATGCGGCGCGTGCGAACGAAGCGACGGTCATGGTGCGTCTCCCGAATCGGCCGGCGAGACTATCAATCCGCGGCGGCGGGCATCGCGGCGCGCTCTCTCGCGATCCGCGGCGATCGACGGCACACTGTCCGCCATGACGATCCGCTCCGCGATCTCGCTGCTCGCGTCGTTCGCGGCCGCCTTCCTGTGGATGGCGAGCGCTGCGGCGCGCGCCGTCCTCGCGCCCGGCGACGTCGTCGTCGTGACCAGCGACGGGTTCTTCCTCCCCGATCCGTTCAGCGCGGTGCCGCGCATCGCGATCGCGCCCGCCGCGTTCGGCGGCGTCACCACGCTCGCGCACCCGGCGGTCGAGCGCGAGCCGGGCGCCGATTCGTTCCTCGTCGCGTCGGGGCCGCACCTCCATCGCGTGACGATCACGTCGCTCGCGCCGCCGCAGTTCGCCGTCGTCGACCTGACGCCCGCGTCGGCGCTGCCGCTCGACCTCTACGACTTCGAGATCGACGCCGCGACCGGCGAGCTGTTCGCGCTCGACCAGGCCACGGACGCCGTGCTCCGATACGCGCCGCCTTTCTCGCTCGGGATGACGCCCGTCGCGTCGTTGCCGGTGCTCTCCACCGCGCGCGCCATCGCGCTCGACGCGCGCTCGCTGCAGAACGCGGTGATCGTCGCGTCCGCGCACGAGGTGATGCGCGTGCCGCTCGACGGCTCGACGAGCACGCTGCAGATCCAGATCGAATCCCCGAGCGGCCTCGACCAGGACGCGACGATCGCCGGAAAGCAGGGCACGTTCGTGACGGCGAAGGGAGGCAACGAGATCGGCCGCGGCACCGGGAGCCCGAACCTGTTGATCGAGCTCAACCGCTACGGCATGTGCGCGCCGTTCGGGCTCGCGCCGGTCGACGTCGAGTGGGACGGTCAGCAGCGCCGCGCGATCGCGCTGTGCGAGGGCGGCATCAATCCGGCGTGCGGCGGCCCGTTCGGCGCAGTCGGTCCGAACCACGTCGTGCGGTTCCCGCTGGCGCAGGCGCCCGGCATCGCGCCGACCGTGGTCACCTACCTCGGCGGCTCCGGCATCACCGGCACGAACGGCGACCTCGCGCTCGTGACCGACGATCGTTCCTTCGCGTCGCCGGTCGGTGCGCCGTGCGGGTTCGGCGGACTGCCGGCGCCGACGCTCGACCTCGCCGAGCCCGCGCTCGCCGCGTCGAGCACGACCGCGACGCTGATCGTCGCCGGCGCGCCCGGCAACGCGCCGGTCGTCGTCATCACGTCGCTCTCGGCGGCGACGGCGCTGCTGCCGTTCGGCTGCAGCGTGCTCGCCGACCCCGCGCTCGTGTTCGGACTCGGCACGACGAACGGCAGCGGCGATCTCAGCGTCGCCATCCCCGTTCCTCCGCTGCCGTCCGGACTCGATATCGATCTGCAGGCCGCCTGCGGATCGCCGCTGCGCCTCAGCGAGCGGCTCTTCCTGCACGTCGCGAACTGACGGCGACGGCGATTTCGGTCTCGGAGGTCTTCTCGATGCATCGCATCCGATTCGTTCCGGTCGTCGCCGCCGCCTGCTGCATGGCGGCGAGCATCGCGCGCGGCGGGAACGTCACGGCGGTCGTCAAGCACGGGTCGCTCGTCCTGAGCGGTTCCGCGACCGTTGATCGGATCTTCCTTTCGCAAGTCGATCCCGCGAATCCACATCGGATCCGCGTCGAGCCCGGCGTCGCCACCACGTTGAACGGCCTCGGCACTCCGCAATCGTTCTCCGGTGTCACGCGCGACGTGCGCGCGAGCCTCGGCGACGGCGACGACGTCTTCGACTTGTCATCCGGCGCTTTGCCGCGCGGACTCGTCCTCCACTGCGGATCGTCGGGATCTCCCTCCCTCTCGATCTTCGGAACGGTGAAGGGGAACGTGCGGGTCGATACCGAGGGCGCGGCGTTGGACGTGTCGATCTCGAATGGGATCGTTGGAGGTGACTTCCGCGTGGTCGGCGGGCCGCAGGCGGACTTCGTCAACTTGATCAGCCACTCGTTGATCGGCGGCGATCTCACGCTGCGGATGAATGGCGGCGCGGATCACTTCAACCTGAGCCAGTCGACGTTCGCGGGCCGCACGACCCTCAGCGGAGGACCCGGCGCGAACACGTACTCGCTGTCCGGATCGACCTTCGGAGGACGGGTGCTCGTGGCAGGAGGCGCGGAAGCGGAGATGCTCCACGCCCCCGATTCCTTCTTCCGCGGCTCCGTCCGTTTCTCGCTCGGCGAGTCCGACGCCGTCATGGGCAACGTCGTCGAGTCGTTGCGGAGTTCGTTCGCGCGCGACGTGCGGATCAGCGGCGGGTCCGGCCGTGATTCCTGTTCGTTCGATCAATCCGAGGCCCTGCGCCGCGTGCGGTTCGACGGAGGTGCGGGTCCGAACTCGTTCGCGTCCGACTTCGGGAGCGCGGAGTCGTTCGACCTGCGCGGCGGCGGGGGCGTCGACTCGATCTCGATGGGCGGTTCGATCGTGGCCACGCGCGATCTCCTCATCCGGAGCGGCGCCGGGGACAACGTGGTCATCGTCTCCAGCGCGATGGTCGGGAACGCGTTCACCGTCCGCGCCGGCGCCGGCGACGACACGCTCACCGTGACCAACGTGCAGGTGCTCGGGAAGGAGCGCTTCGACCTCGGCGGCGGGACGAACAGCGGCCCGTGACGCGCGGCGCGCGTCAGCGCGCGACGTCGAGAGCGATCACCGTCGCGAGCGCGTCGGCATCGCCCTCGACCGTGATCGTCACGCCCGCCGCGTCGCTCGAGGTCGCGAGCGATTGATCGGCGCGGCCGAGCCGCCACGCGCGGCGCAACGTGCCCGCGAGTCCGGGCACCACGAGCTTGCCGTCCGCGGGCCAGTCGAAGACGTGCAGGAAGTACCGGCGCGCGTCGCCCGTGTCCTTCACGGTGATGCGTCCCCACGGCGGCGCCGCGATCGGGCTCGCGCTCGTGCCGTGGATCGCGTCGCCGTTCACGTCCATCCAGCGGCCGATCTCGTCGAGGCGCGCGATCGCTTCCGGCGGGAAGCTCCCGTCGCCGCGCGGCCCGATGTTGAGCAGGAAGTTGCCGCCCTTCGAAGCGATGTCGCACAGCTTGCGCACCAGGTCCTGCGACGACTTCCAATGCGTGTCGTGCGAGTTCCAGCCCCAGTTGTCGTTCATCGTCATGCAGGTCTCCCAGTCGACGCCGGGAAGACCGGTCGCCGGGATCTCCTGCTCCGGAGTGCCGAAGTCGCCGAAGTTCTCGCCCGTGCTCAGGCCCGCCATCCCGCCGCGCGTGACGTCGACGCGGTTGTTGATGATCAGGTCCGGCTGCAGCGAGCGGCACGTGTCGTTCAGCTGCTTCGCCCAGTCATGCGACCACGTGTTCTCCCACTCGCCGTCGAACCAGAGCACGCCGATCTTCCCGTAGTTCGTGAGCAGGTCGGTGACGTCGCTCTGCAGGTAGGAGACGAAGCGATCGAACTGCGCGCCCTCCGTCGAGCGGTCCTTCTCCCAGTCGCGGCGCGGCAGGTAGTCCGGGTGATGCCAGTCCATGATCGAGTGGTAGAAGCACGGCACCACGCCCTCGCGGCGGCAGCCCTCGACGATCTCCTTCATCACGTCGCGCCGGAACGGCGTGTTCATCACGTCGAAGTCCGTCGCCTTCGCGTCGAACATGCAGAAGCCGTCGTGGTGCTTCGAGGTGATGACGAGGTATCGCATCCCCGCGCGTCGCGCGCGCGACGCCCATTCGACCGCGTTGAACGCGACCGGATTGAAGCGCGCGCGCAGCTTGTCGTATTCGTCGAGCGGGATCTGCGCCGTCGTGCGGATCCACTCCGCGTGGTCCGTCTTGCCGGCCCACTCGCCGCCCGGGATCGAGTACAGGCCGAAGTGAATGAACATCCCGAAGCGCGCGTCGCGCCACCACGACATTCGCGCATCGCGCTGCGCCGGAGACTCGGGCGGAGGCGACGGGGAACGCGCGAAGGCGAAGGCGGCGAGGAGGGATGTGGCGGAGAGGAGGGGGAGTGCGGCGAGTTTGCGCATGGGTCGGGATCTTAGAGGCGAGGGGGACGGGAGCGGGGGCGCGAAGGGTCGCTCGCTCCGCGGTCCTCGCTCCGGAC
>CAZBOK010000343.1:0-5138 GCA_964493525.1 uncultured Phycisphaeraceae bacterium
CGCCGAGCCTCCGGCATCCGCACCCGCCGCGACGACCGCACCGACCGCGGGCAAGTCGCTCGCCGATCCGCGCGCGGCGATGCGCCTCCTGAACAGCGAGCTGCGCGCGGACGGATTCGGGGCCTACGAGTTCTTCTCGATCGGCGGGCTCGCGTCCACGGACGGCACGCGCCTGAAGGACGTCGAGGTGCACCACTACCGCGGCGACGGCGCACTGCAGAAGAAGGTGGTCGCGAAGGAGCTGCAGATCGCGATCGACGCCGCGCGCGGGACCGTCACGCTCGTCTTCCGCGACGGCAAGCACGTCACGAAGGGACGCGACGTCCCGTTCTTCCACGCGGCGGGCGAGACGGTGGGGGCTTGGGCGCTCGAGCTCGACCGCGCCGATCCCGCCCGTTGGAACGACCTCGTCCAGCGGTTGGCCGCGCTCGACTGATCGACTTCGGCTCGCCGGGCCGTCCGGCCGATCTACTTCCGTCGGAGTCCCGATGGAATTTGACCCACTGCTTTCATCCCTCGCCGGCCTCGTGCTCGGCATCGCGTTCACCTACGCGATGTTCCGCCGCAGCGGCGCCGTCGACGCCGCACGGCGCGCCGAGCTGGTCGCCGCGGCGGAGCGGGAGGCGGAGCGCATCCGTCGCGACGGCGAGCTACGCGCGAAGGACGAGGAGCTGCGGCGACGCGAAGAGGCCGAGCGGTTCGCCGAGCGCGCGCGCGCCGAGTGGCAGCAGCAGGAAGCGCGGCTCACGCGGCGCGAGGCATCGATCGAGAAGCGCGAGGAGGCGATCTTCGCGCGCGAGCACGAGCTGGAGGAGATCGAACAACGGCTCACCGAGCGCGAAGAGGAGCTGAAGACGGTCGAGTCGGACGCGGCCGCGCAGCAGAAGGAAGCGCGCCGCGAACTGCTGACGATCGCCGGACTCACGCGCGAGGACGCGCGTGCGCAGGTGCTCGCGCGGCTCGACGACGAGCTGAAGGAAGAGGCCGCGGCGCGCGTCCAGCGCATGTGCGAGCGCGTCGACGAGGAGAGCGAGGAGCGCGCGCGCCGCGTGCTCGCGACCGCGATCCAGCGCCTCGCGATCGGCTACGTGAACGACTCCGTGACCGCGACCGTGCCGCTCCCGTCGGAGGAGATGAAGGGGCGCATCATCGGACGCGAAGGACGGAACATCCGCGCGATCGAACAGGAGACCGGCGTCGACGTCGTGATCGACGACACGCCGGGCGTCGTCGTCGTGTCGTGCTTCGACGGCGTGCGGCGCGAGGTCGCGCGGCGGGCGCTGACCAAGCTCGTCGCCGACGGACGCATCCAGCCGGCGCGCATCGAGGAGGTCGTCGCGGAGACGCGACGCGAGATCGAGGAAGACATCCGGCAAACGGCGAAGAAGGTGCTCGCGGAGCTCGAGGTGCCGCGCGTCGATCCGCGCATGCAGTTCTGCCTCGGTCGCCTGAAGTACCGCACGTCGTACGGGCAGAACCAGCTCGAGCACGCCGTCGAGGTCGCGTACCTCGCGGCCGCGATCGCGGGCGAGATCGGCGTCAACGTGAAGCTCGCGAAGCGCTGCGCGTTGTTCCACGATCTCGGCAAGGCGCTCGACCACGAGCTCGAAGGCGGACACCCCGCGGTGGGCGCCGAGCTCGCGCGCCGCTGCGGCGAGTTGCCCGAGGTCGTGAACACGATTGCCGCGCACCATGGTGACGTGCCGGCCGAGTCCGTGTATGCCGTGATCGCGGAAATCGCCGACGCCGTGTCGGCGGGGCGCCCCGGCGCCCGCCGCGACGCGATGGAGCGCTACCTGGAACGGCTCGAGAAGCTCGAATCGATCGCGCGCAGCGTGCCCGGCGTGTCCGGCGCGTTCGCGATCCAAGCCGGCCGCGAGGTGCGCGTGGTCGTCGACGCGGCGCGCGTCGACGACGCCGAAGCGTTGCTGAAGGCGCGCGACATCGCGCGCCGCATCCGCCGCGAACTCGACTCCGCGGGCGAGGTGAAGGTGACGCTGATCCGCGAGAAGCGGGTCACGGAGTACGCGCGCTGATGGACCTGCGGATCCTGACGGTCGGGGACGTGGTCGGAGTCCCCGGCAAGTCGGTCCTGAAGAAGAAGCTGGCCGAGTTCCGCGCGGCGCGCGAGATCGATCTCGTCATCGCGAACGCCGAGAACGTGACCAACGGCAACGGCATCACTCCCAAGGACGCGGACGACCTCTTCGCGGCCGGCGTCGACGTCTTGACCGGCGGCGACCACGTGTGGCGGCGGCACGAGTTCCTGCCGGTCGTCGAGAAGGATCCGCGCGTGGTGCGCGCCGCGAACTTCGCGAAGCAGGCGCCCGGCCGCGGCTGGACGATCGTGCCGACCGGCCGCGGCGTCGACGTCGGCGTCACGCACGTGATCGGCCGCGTGTTCATGGCGCCGATCGACTGCCCGTTCGCCGCCGCGGACCTCGCGGTGAAGCAGCTGCGCGCGAAGACGAACGTGATCATCGTCGACATGCACGCCGAGGCGACGTCCGAGAAGATCGCGATGGGGCGCTTCCTCGACGGCCAGGTGTCGGCGGTGTTCGGAACGCACACGCACGTGGCGACGGCGGACGAGCAGGTGCTGAAGGGCGGCACCGGATACATCACCGACGTCGGCATGACCGGGCCGCACGACTCGGTGCTCGGCCGCCGCGTCGACCGCGTGCTGAAGAAGTTCGTCACCGGCCTGCCCGCGAGCTTCGACGTCGCGGAAGGGGACGAGCGCATCAACGCCGCGCTGTTCACGATCGACGCGCGGAGCGGCCGCTGCTCGAAGGTGGAGCGCGTCGAGGTGCGCGCGTGAGCGCGACCGACCCGTTCGGACCCTTCGTCGCGAGGTGGCGCCCGGAGATCGAGGCGGCGTTGACGCGCGCGCTGCCTTCCGACGCGGAGCGTTTGTCGGAGGCGATGCGCTACGCCGTGCTCGGCGGCGGCAAGCGACTGAGGCCGGTCGCGTGCCTGATCGGCGCCGCGTCCGTCGGCGGCGACCCGCGCGCGGCGATCCCCGGCGCGGTCGCGCTCGAGCTGATCCACACCTACTCGCTCGTGCACGACGACCTGCCCTGCATGGACGACGACGACCTGCGGCGCGGCCGCGCCACGGTGCACAAGGCGTACGACGACGCGACGGCGGTGCTGGTGGGGGACGCGCTCCTCACGCTCGCGTTCGAAGTCGTCGCGCGCGATCTCCCCGCTGCCGCCGCGAAGGACGCGGCCGTCGCGCTCGCGCGCGGCGCCGGCGCGGCCGGGATGGTCGGTGGCCAGGCGCTCGATCTGCTCGCCGAGCGCAGGGACGTCGGCCGGGACGACGTGCTCGCGATCGACCTGCGCAAAACCGCCGCGCTGTTCCGCGCGGCGTTCGAGATCGGCGCGATCTGCGGCGGCGGCGCGCCGCCGCAGCGGGCCGCGCTCGCGGGGATCGGCGAGGACCTCGGCGTCGCGTTCCAGATCATCGATGATCTGCTCGATCGCCACTCGACTCCGGAGCAGCTCGGCAAGGCGACGAAGAAGGACGCGGCGCGCGGCAAGGCGACGCTGCCGGACGTCCTCGGCGAGGACGGCGCCCGCGCGGAAGCGGAGCGGCGCACGAAACACGCGATCGACGCCGCCCACCGCCTGCCGCACGCCGAATTGATCGATGCCCTCGCCGGGACTATGCTCGCGCGCTCCCGTTGAGCCCCGTTCCGCTTGCGGCCCGCGCTGGAGCTGTCGCCTCGATGTCGAATCCGATGAGGCTGTCGGCGGATGCGCCGCTTCCCGAACGCTGGGATGCCGCCCGCGACGCCGCGATCCCGCAGAGCGCGGCGCGCGTCGAGCCGCTCCTGCCCGCGATCCACGGCCACGCCGAACTGCGGAAGCTCGCGCGCGCGGATCTCCCGCGCGTGGCGGAGGAAGTGCGCCAGAAGATCATCGACGTCGTCTGCACGACGGGCGGCCATCTCGGCTCGAACTTCGGAGTCGTCGAGCTGACGCTCGCGCTCCACTACGTCTTCGATTTCTCGCAGGACGTCCTGGTGCTCGACGTCGGCCACCAGTGCTACCCGCACAAGCTGCTCACCGGCCGCTTCGGCCGCTTCCACACGCTGCGCTCGAAGGACGGCGTGTCGGGGTATCCGCACCCGAAGGAGTCGCCGTACGACGTGATGCGCTCCGGCCACGCCGGGACCGCGATCTCGATGGGCCTCGGCATCGCCGCGGCCGACGACGTCGCGAACCGCCATCGTCGCGTCGTGTGCATGGTGGGCGACGCGGGCCTCGGCGCCGGCGTCGCGCTCGAGGCGCTGAACCACGCGGGCGAGCTCGGCCGCGACGCGCTCGTGATCCTGAACGACAACGAGATGTCGATCTCGAAGACGGTCGGCTCGCTCGCCGGCTACCTGAACCGCCTGCGCGCGGCGCCGATCTACACCGGCGCGAAGGAGCGCTTCCACGCGCTCCTGCGCTCGGTGCCGTTCGGGCAGAAGCTCGACAAGAGCCTGGTCGACATGGTCGACGCCGTGAAGGCCGCGATCGCGCCCGGCCACCTCTTCGAGGAACTCGGCTTCAAGTATTACGGCCCGGTCGACGGCCACGATCTGAACGGCCTCATCGCGCAGCTCGAAGCGCTGAAGGACCTGAAGGGCGTGACGCTGCTGCACGTCGTCACCAAGAAGGGCAAGGGCCTCGAACCGACCGGCCAGGACACGCGGTACCAGCATGCGGTCAACCCGGGCACCAAGCTGCCGGGCTTTGCGTCGCCCGACGGGATGGCGTGCAAGGTCGAGCTCGACCGTGCGAAGGACGCGCGCGCGAGCGTCAGCTTCACCAAGGCGTTCGGCGACGCGATCATCGCGGCCGCGGAGCGCGATCCGCGCGTCGTCGCGATCACGGCGGCGATGCCCGAGGGCACCGGCCTGCAGGCGTTCGCCAAGAAGTTCCCGAAGCGCTTCCACGACACCGGCATCACCGAGCAGCACGCGGTCGCGTTCGCCGGCGGTCTCGCGCGCGGCGGCGCGCGTCCGGTCGCGGCGATCTACTCGACGTTCCTGCAGCGCGGGTATGACCAGGTCTTCCACGAAGTCATCCTGCAGGACCTGCCGGTCGTGTTCGCGATGGACCGCGGCGGCGTGGTGGGGCAGGAC
>CAZBOK010000344.1:0-5076 GCA_964493525.1 uncultured Phycisphaeraceae bacterium
GGTCGCGCGGGTGGTTCGCGAAGCGCTCGCCGCGGTAGTCGGCCTCGCCGAGCTTGTGCTGCTGGATCATCGTGCCCATGGCGCCGTCGATGATGAGGATGCGCTCGGCGAGCAGCCGCTCGAGCAGGGCGGTCGTCGCCACCGAATCATTGCGCGCGTTCATCGGGCCGGTCCCTTCCGAGCGTGGAACGTGATCACCTCGAAGTACGGCGGCTTCTTCTCACGTGCGGTCACCGCGCAGAGATCGACCGTGAAGCCGGCATTCTGGAGTTGTCGCTTCAGCTCGAGCGGCGTGAAGCCGGTGCGCACGTGGTCGTACCGCTCGGTCACCGCGACGTGCGGGTGCCGGCGCAGCGTGGCGCCGACCAGCGCGCCGCCCGGGCGCAGCACGCGCCACAGCTCCGCGAAGACCCGCGCGGGCGACTTCGAATACGTCAGCGCGTTCATCAGCAACGCCTGGTCGAAGCTCTTCGCCGCGAACGGGAGCGCGTGCATGTCGCCGTGCCGGAAGCGGACGTTCTTCAACCGATCGAGCCGCTCCTGCCCCGCTTCGACGACGCGCTCGCTGACGTCGAGGCAGGTGACGCTTTTCGCGCGCGACGCGATCAGCCCGGCGATCACGCCGTCTCCGGACGCGACGTCGAGGACGTCGCCGAAGTTCGCGAGCCCGATCACGCCCCACGCGGTCGTCTCCCAGGTCCGGCCCGGCGAGTAGTGGCGGTCCATGCGGCCGGCGACCGCGTCGGCCCAGCTCGACGCCGACCGCGAACCGTTGCGCTTGGCGAGAGTGGCCGCGAGCCGTTCGCGGTCCTGCCCGAGCAGCGGATCCTGCACCGAGTCCTTCACGAGACGCCACATCCGCGCGGCGGCGGCGTTCTTCGGATCGTCGGCGTCCTCGCGCAACGAGTAATAAGAGGAGGTGCCGTCGCGCCGATCCTGCACGAGGCCGGCCTGCTTCAAGAGCGACAGGTGCGTCGACACTCGCGACTGCGCAAGCCGCGTGACGTCGACGAGCTCGGAGACGGTGAGCTCCTCCTGATCGAGGAGCGCGAGCAGCCGGAGCCGCCCGCTGTCGGCGAGGAGCCGGCACCGGTCGGTCGCGTCGGAGAGCGTGGCGGGTCGATCCATGAATCCGGATGGAAGGATCGCATGGAAATTCGACGTGTCAACCGGCGCTCCGGAATTGGAGCGGAGAAGACGGACCGGGTTACTTCGCGAACAGCCGCGCCGGATCCTTGAAGCTCTTGAACTCGAGCGCGTTGCCGCTCGGATCGGTCACGAACAGCGTCGCCTGCTCGCCGATCTCGCCCTGGAAGCGGACGTGCGGCTCGATGAGGAACTTCACGCCGCGCGTGCGCAATCGGTCCACGAACGCGTGCCACTCCTCCCACTCGAGCACGAGGCCGAAGTGCCGCACCGGCACGTCATCGCCGTCGACGAGGTTCGTCCCGACTTCGGTGAGCGCCGCGGGCTTCACGTGCGCGGAGATCTGGTGGCCGTGGAAATCGAAGTCGATCCACTTCTCCGCGGAGCGCCCGACGGTGAGGCCGAGCAGGTCGGCGTAGAACGCGCGCGTGCTCGCGATGTCCTTCACGGGGAACGCCAGATGGAACGGGTGGAACGGGCGGATTGGCGGGTTCCGGCTCATCGCGCGAACTCTAACATCCGCGCCCGCCCCATCGCCCCGCCGACCGGAATCGGAGCCCGTTCATGCGCATCCGTTCGATCGCTTCGTCGCTCGTCGCGTCGCTCTGCGCTTTCGCGCCGGCGGACGCTCGCGCCGCGACAGCAGCCCCCGTCGACGGCGCCGCGATCCTGCGCGCCTACCAGGCCGATCACGACGACATCGAGCGCTACTGGTCGGTCGACTTCGCGCCGTCGCGCCTCGATCGGATGGATCGATTCGCCGCCGAGTGGCGCGAGCGGCTCGCGGCGCTCGACTTCACGGCGCTCGATGCGGACTCGCGGATCGACGTGACGCTGCTCGCGCTCGCGATCGAGCGCGACGCGGCCGAGCGCGCGGCGACGCGCGTCGAGATGAAGGACGACGCCGCGCTGCTGCCGTTCGCGGACGGGATCCTGAAGCTCGAAGAGGGTCGTTGGACGCTGGCGCCGCTCGAAGGCGAGGAAGCGGCGAAGGCGCTCGAAGCGATCGCCGATCAGGCCAAGGAGGTGAAACGGCGCGTGGAGTCGGGGCGGAAACCGGAGGCCGAGCGCGGCAACGACGCGATCGTCGTCGACCCGGTCGTCGCCGTGCGCGTCGCGGACCGCGTCGACCGCCTGCATCGCGCGCTCGATCGCTTCGTCGACAATTCCCGCGGGTTCGACCCCGAACTCTCCTGGTGGATCGAGAAGCCGGTCGCGAAAGTGACGAAGGCGCTCTCCGACGAATCGGCATTCCTGCGCCGCGACTTCGCGGGCGTGAAGGGCGAGGACGACGATCCGTTGATCGGGCGACCGATCGGCCGCGACGCGCTCGTGGCGTCGCTGCGCGCCGAGATGATCCCCTACTCGCCCGAGCAGTTGATCGCGATCGGCGAGAAGCAGCTCGCCTGGTGCGAGAGCGAGATGAAGAAGGAGGCGGCGGCGCTCGGCTGCGGCGACGACGTGAAAGCGGCGCTCGCGAAGGTGAAGTCCGATCACGCGCCGCTCGGCAAGCAGGACGACTTCGTCATGGCGCAGGCGCGCGAGGCGATCGAGTTCCTCGACGCACACGATCTCGTCACGATCCCGCCGCTCTGCCGCGAGACGTGGCACGTCGAGATGATGGGCCCCGACGAACAGCGGTACTACCCGTTCGCGAACTACGGCGGGCAGAAGGTGAACGTCGGCTACCCGACCGACGCGATGGAGCATGCTGCGAAGGAAATGGCGCTGCGCGGCAACAACGTGCACTTCACGCGCAACGTCACGCCGCACGAGCTGATCCCGGGCCACCATCTGCAAGGCTTCATGGCCGATCGCGCCCACACCGAGCGCCGCATGTTCAACACGCCGTTCCTGGTCGAGGGCTGGGCCCTCTACTGGGAGATGCGCTTCGATGAGCTCGGCTGGGCGAAGTCGCCGGCGGATCGCGTCGGCATCCTGTTCTGGCGCGCGCATCGCGCGGCGCGAATCATCACGTCGCTCGGCTACCACCTCGGCACGATGAAGCCGCCCGAGATGATCGAGTTCCTGGTCGACCGCGTCGGGCACGAGCGCGACAACGCCACCGGCGAAGTGCGGCGCTGGATCAGCGGCGGCTACGGGCCGCTCTACCAGTGCGGTTACCTGATCGGCGGGCTGCAGATCCGCGCGCTGCACCGCGAGGCCGTCGAGTCCGGGAAGATGTCGGAGCGTGCGTTCCACGACGCGGTGCTCGCGGAGAACGCGATCCCGATCGAGATGATCCGCGACAAGATCCTCGGCATCGCGCCCGAGCGCGACGGCGCCGCGCGCTGGAAGTTCGCCGGAGACCCGTAGCGCGCGTCAGCGCGAGAGCACGTCGGCGCGCGCCGATTCCGCGATCGCCGCGACCTGCGTGATCAACGGCTCCGCGACGCCGAGCTCGCGCAGGGTCGCGCCGAGATCCTCGATCACCGCGTCGACGTGGGAGTCGTCGAGTCCGTCCTTCAGCAGGTGCGCGTGCGCCGCGCGCATGTCCTTGCCGTCGTACCGAGTCATGCCGCCGAACGCGTAGGTGAGGAACGACTTCTGCCGAGCGCGCTGGCGCTTCATGTCGACGCCGGTGAAGAACCGAGCGATGCGTGCATCCGCGACCACGCGGTCGTAGAACCGATCGACCGCGGCTTCGACGGCCGGCTTCCCGCCGAGCTTCTCGAACAGCGTGACCATGCGAATCTCCAGGGTTCCCGATCGATGACCGCGAACGTATCAAACAGGTATTGTCGATACCACTATGCAGCTCACCCGCTACACCGACTTCTCGCTCCGATTGCTGATGTATCTCGCGGCGCACCCCGACGGCGGCACCGTCGAGCGCGCGAGCCGCGCGTTCCGCGCCCCGCGCGAGCACATGCGGAAGGTCGCGAAGGACCTCGTGAACGCCGGGTACGTCGCCGCCACGCGCGGCCGCGGCGGCGGCCTCCGGCTGGCGCGGACGCCCGAGTCGATCAAGGTCGGCGACGTCGTGCGGAAGACCGAACCGCATCTCGACCTGCTCGAGTGCTTCGACGCGTCACGCGATGACTGCCCCATCACCCCCGCCTGTCGGTTGAAGCGCGTCCTCGAGCGCGCGCGCAGTGCGTTCCTCGCCGTCCTCGACGACACGTCCCTCGCGGACCTCGCCGCGAAGCCCGCGGCGATGCTTCGACTCCTCGATCCGACCTGACCGGGAGCGATCCGTCCCGGACGCATCGCTCGCGCGGCGCCGGTGTCTAGGATGCGTCGGACAATCCGCCGCATTCATGAGGTGTTCCGATGTCGCCGCGTCCCCCGATCGATCGTCGTGCCTTCCTTCACTCCGCGTCGTTCGCCGCGTTGGTTCCCGGCGCTGCAGCGCTCCTCGCCTCGAGCGCGGTCGCTGCTCCCGAGGGCAACCAGGACGACGACAAGAAGTCGACCGACGCGATCCCCTACACGCTCCCGCCGCTCCCCTACAAATCGAACGAACTCGACTCGTTCTTGAGCGCGGAGATCCTCGAGCTGCATCACGACAAGCACCACGCCGGCTACGTGAAGGGACTGAACGCCGCGCAGGACGCACTCGCCGAGGCGCGCACGAAAGGCGACTTCGCGCTGGTGAAGCACTGGACGCGTCAGGTCGCGTTCCACGGCAGCGGCCACCTGCTGCACACCCTCTACTGGAACTCGATGAGCCCGCAGGGCGGCGGTGAGCCGACGCCGAAGGTGAAGAAGTGGCTCGAGGCCGCGTTCGGCACGTTCGACGCGTTCAAGAAGCAGTTCGCGCAGACGTGCAAGGACGTCGAAGGCAGCGGCTGGGGGATCCTCGCGTTCGAACCCGCGGGCAACCGCATGATCGTGCTCGGCGCCGAGGTGCACCAGCAGATGGGCGTGCACGGCGCGATCCCGCTGATCGTCTGCGACGTGTGGGAGCACGCCTACTACCTCAAGTAC
>CAZBOK010000345.1:0-5075 GCA_964493525.1 uncultured Phycisphaeraceae bacterium
CTCGGGACGGAGTTCTTTCCGGGGGTTGTAGGGCGCCGGCTGGATCCGGCGGATTGAGACCTTGCGAACGACCATCGAAGCCTCCGCGACTTGAAAGGGTCGCGATGACTTCTAGGTCAGGTGGCACCACGTCCAGCGGACCTTCACACGACGTCGATTGGACGTGCACTGGAACTCCACACGCCATCACGATCCGAGCGCTGCATCCTTTGGAGGTGCGTCGGGGCGGAAGTAGCCGCTGCCAGCCGCCTTGTTGATCACGTACCCCCACGAGTTGAGCCGGGCGATCTGCTTGCTGATCGAGTCGGGCGATCGCTTGAGGAGTCTCGCGAGCTCTTTCGCCATCAGGAGCTTCCCGTCGAGTGCGCCCCAGAGCCGCTGTCCGAGAGGCGTGAGGACGCGCCGCTTCGCGGGCACGTCACCGCACATTCGCCGAAGGCGCGCGAGATGCGCGCTGATGTCCTTTCGAAGATGCAAGGGGAGGAGCGTCTTCTCCATAGTCCGCTTGGGGTTGAGGTAATCGATGGGATCCGCCATGTGATCCAGCGCATGGTGAAGGTCGAGAATCAGCGCGCGGAGCGCTTCAAGTTGCGGCTCCCAGAGCGCGAGTTCGCTGTGGGCCCGCGCCCAATCGAGGACCCGCGAGGCGACTCTTTCGAACGATCGTTCGCGGCGTTCGGTGATCTGGCGATGAACCAGCTCGATCGGGACCATCCCGCTAGCGGTCGACCGTGGCGACGCGTTGTAGAGGTCCTCGGCCCACCGTTCGGCAAGCGAGAGCAACTTGCGTCGGGGGTCGGCGTCTTTCGAGGTTTGCGAGCGACGGCGAGCCAAGGGACGCCGTCGGACAATCCGGGAGCTGTGAGAGCGATTCAGCATCGTTGCTTCTCCGCTGATCAGTGAAGCAGCGGGCAGCAACGGTTCAACGGCTGGCGCTCTCCAACCCGGCAACGAGCGCGCCTCGGAACGGCGTTCAATACCGATCCGAGGCGCGAGCCCCAGCGCGGCGCAAGTCCAAACGTGATCGGCGGCTTCAGTGCTTCCGATCCCGGGGTGGGTTCGGGTCGTGGCCATACGAGTCGGTGTCGCGGATCTTGCCGTCACGACGGTGGATCACAACTTCACCCTTCTCGATCTGCGCCACCAACTTCGCGTGATCGATTGCTGCCGTCTGCGTTGTGTGATGGCTTTGCGGCTGCGGCACACCCTCGCGCTTGGTCTGCCAGCCCGAACCGTCCGCCTTCGTGACGTGGATGCGCTTGGAGTTCGTCATGTGCGTTTCCTTACATTGTCTCGAGATTGCCACCGAAACGGCATTCTGGGAGGAGGAGCCGCAAAGCTCCCCGATGTCCTTCTCGTACAGCTGGAGTCGTGATGCGACGAACTCGAGCGTGAGCACATCGGGCCGAGCGGCGAACGAGTCCGCGATGAGTTGAGGCCGCTCGGGATTGGGTTCACTCGGTTCTCGTGTTCGCCAACCGCGCATTCCGATGTACTGGAAACCTCGCCGATAGGACGCGTCGCTCAAGACGCCCAGGTCCCGCCCCCTCCGCAATAGGGCCTGAAGCGAAATGCCCCATCGCTGCTTCATTTCGAACAGATGTGCCCAATCAAGTCTCCGCGGCGCCTCAGCCAAGAACGGCTCTTTCGGGACAAGGAATGCGCCGGCAAATCGATGGGCCTCGTGCTCAACCTGTGAGTTGCCGGCCGAGACATCAGCGTGCATCACTAGGTGGCCGAGCTCGTGGGCGCCGTCCCAGCGGCCGCGCGTTCCCGTGTTCCCTCCTCGGACGAGGAAGATGGCCGGTCGCGTTGAGTGCCACGCCGAGAATGCATCGACCTTTTTCGTTTCGTTCGGAAGCCAGGCGACGATGATGCCGCGGCTCTCGAGTAACTGAGTCAGGTTTGAAAGTGGCCCTAACCCAAGCCCCCACTGTTTTCTGACCGCGACTGCAAGGTCTTCGATTTCGTCCGAAGTGAGGCCGGCCTTAAGCGCACTCGGAATGCTGATGGCCGGCCAATCGACAAACTCCTCGATCACGGCGACAGCCTCGCAGAGCAGTGATCCCCAGGAGAGCACGATGCGCCGCTCCCGCTCCGTGGCCGCTCTCAGCGATCGAAAGTGCGCTCCATCCGAACGGATTGCTGGTCCATTCCTACTTGCGAAGAACCCGACGGGAACGGTGAGCGCGAGCGATAGCGCGGCGACGGTCTGGGCATCCGGGCGGGTTCGATCGAGTTCGAATTGACTCACCGCGCTCGGGGTCTTGTCGATGAGAGCGGCGAGAGCGGCTTTCGTGAAGCCGCGTAGCTCGCGGGCGAGCGTGAGCCGCTCGCGCACAAATCGCTGGGCTGCGGCGTGGATATCGCGTGGACCGACCGGGGGGAGCTCTGACGCGTTCATGCGGTGTCGTGCTGAGCGGGCCGAGCTTTCGGTCGGACCTGCGCGGGCGGAGTGTTCTCCGGTGGAATCGGCGTGCCGCCCCGCGGCGCCGCTGTAGTGCCGTTCTGTTCGTCCTCATCGCGCAGGAAGATCTCGTGTGCGCAGGCCCACGCCGTGATTTGCGCCCCATTCGCAAGTCCAGGGATGCAGATGTAGACGCCTTCAAGGCCGGTCGCGGGGTTTGCCAGCAGGCAGAGGACAACCTCCCGGGCGTGCGTCGCGAGCTTGTGGAACGGAAACAGCTGCAACTGATTCTTGGCGGTCGCCACGACGGCGCCGCCGTTGTTCGGGAAGCACTCATAGATGTTGTCGCTCGCGCGATCACCGACGCGGTGGCACGCGAGCCTATACTCCCCGATTACGAGTCGGCGTACCTGGTGATCCTTTTCCAATCCCCAGCCTTCGCCTCCAGCTGCGGCCAAGAGCTCCAGTTCGTGCCATACAAACGCATACACGTCGACTCCGAAGGTCAACGCGTCGCTTCCCTTCTCCGCACTGAAATTTGAAAGCGCGTTTTTGACGCCGCGCCGGGCCGCGCTGACGAGCTCCGAGACCACAGGGGCCGTAAACGTAGACTTGAACGCAGGGCCAACCTCTTGAACCATGGCGCTCTCCGCCGAGCCTCAAAGCGAGATCGGCGCAGATTGCAGAAGTCATCTGCGCAGTTCAAGAGAAAAACGGTAGCGTTTTCATCCCTGCCTGTCGACAGCGGAAGCGAACGGAGGTTCCACGAGCCGCACCGCACGCGGAGTTGTTCGAGAGCGAGCGCAGGACGTCGGAAGCGCTCTTGGCGCATGCTGATTCGCGCGTCCGTGAGGTCGCCGGGCGAGGTATGGAGGATGCGGTCGCGAGCCACACCGCCGATCGCAATTGCGAGCGTCGCGAAGAAGTGTTCGGCGGTGGATGAAAAGTGGGGGCGACACCGTTCGCGGACGTGCAAGTCGGGTTGGACTCCGAGAAGTCATGCGCATCCAGGTGCACCTCGAATGAGCCCGCCCTCCGAACCAAAGATCATGCGGCCCGATCCTCGGGTCGTTCGACCGTCGTGTCACAGCCACGACGGTGACACGACATAAGCGTTAAGCATTGCGAAGGATGCTGCGTTGGTCGTTCGCAGACCGGTGACACAACGGCCACCGAGAACCGCATCTCGTGCTCCTCTTATGATGCCCCCGCTACCAGACAACAGAGATGTCGTAGTAGGCCTCGCGTCGCGCAGCGACGTGAGGCCTACTCATTTCTTGAGTTGCGCGAGTCGCCTCGGCGGGCGAAGTCGCGGGTTCGAAGCGAGGTACCACAGACTGTCGCGGTGACGAACGGCGGTCGGCGGCGCTGCTGCCTCCGTCGTAGATCTGCGCGAGGATGTTGGTGTGTTCGTTGGTTGACGACGCGCCCGCCCAGTTGACAAAGTTCACGGCGCCTAGAAGCTGCGCGGCCTTCCGCACGGCGCGAAGACGCGGGGCTTCAAGGTCTCGCGTTCCGCGTTGGATCGCGGCTCCGCAGGACCTCCGCGAGAATCCGCTGCGACCTTCGTCCTCGGGTGCGGCGCTTGAGTTCCAACGTGCGGGTCGAAGACCCCACGGGATCTTTCGGCGCGATTCCCCCACCTCGGGCGCGGCGCGCCTTTTCGTCCCGCGCGCACGTTATTACGCTCCCGCGGGCTTTTCTTGCGCGCGGAAAGCATGCGAGAGATCCGCGCGGGGGCTTCGGATTCGGGGACGACATGTCAGAGGACATCCGCGTCGGGATGTACGAGCTGCATCGCTGCGGCTTCTTCAACCGGAGGGGGATTCGCTCGAAGGGGAACCTCGCCGAGCTTCTCGAGGACTTCGGCGGTTGGATTCCTGGGAAGGCGTTCCAGAACACGCGAACGTTCGACGCGGCGTTAACGTCCGCGATTCGCGATACGTATGCGTGGAACTTCGTCATCGGACAAAATGGCGGCGCGTTGCTCACGCTGTGGATCGCGATTCCCTCGGGACGCAGAGTCGTGGCCGCCATCAAGCAGGGAGCCTTGGTAGGTGACGCGGACAAGGTCGTCACACGCGAGTTTCCGGCGGGGTCGGTGCCGGGCGCACCAGCGTACTTTTGGTTTCCGAGAGTGACGGGGCGTCAGAAGGTGGCTGCGGTGAGCGTCGCGCACGCACCTTCTCCGATCTCGAACCTCGAGCGCTACTTCGAGGGATTTTTCGAACGCCACTCTCGCTACCGCGACGGTTGGGTTCGCAAGGAAGAGCTCGGCGACCGAATCGTCTTCTACGCCGAGGACAACTTGCAGCAAGAGGCGCG
Organism: uncultured Phycisphaeraceae bacterium; assembly: GCA_964493525.1. Taxonomy (GTDB): domain Bacteria; phylum Planctomycetota; class B15-G4; order B15-G4; family JADJEK01; genus CAZBOK01. Next base: position 4,733 of record CAZBOK010000345.1, read on the forward strand.
ATTCCAGACTGCATCGTGCTCGCACAGGACGGCGATCAACGATCTCCTCACGCGGCGAGAGCAAATCGTGGGCGTTGTTCACAAGTTCAACGTGGCGGTGCTGGACGATCGCGGCCGGGGATTCGTCGCGCGCATGCTCCACTGGAACACCGACGCGACAATTCACCCGGAGGTCGAGGGACGACTCGAGGTTCGCATCAACCCAAGCGAGAGCGAGCTGCGCGCTCTGATCGACTCGTTCCAAGGTGAACAGACCGCATGGGACGACATCGGGTTCTACTTCCGCGAGTGTGCTGCTCAACGAAATGACTTCCGCTACGCGATGACGGAGCACACCGCCTCC
>CAZBOK010000346.1:0-5038 GCA_964493525.1 uncultured Phycisphaeraceae bacterium
CACTGAACCGTCGCGGGCGCGTGTTCGAGGACCGCTTCCACTCGCGGGTGCTCGGGTCGACGCTCGACGTGCGCAACACGCTGCTTTACGTCCTCAATAACGCCCGACGGCACGGCATCGCGTTCCGCGGAATCGTCGATCATTATTCGTCCGCCGCGTGGTTCGACGGCTGGCGCTCGCTCGCGCCGCCTGCGCGGCCGTCACCCATCGCATTTCCGCGGTCGTGGCAGATCGTCGCCGGATGGCGCGTCCACGGGCGCCTCGGCCCCGGAACGATCCCGTGCGCGGCGTTCGACTGAACGTCCCGTTGCCGTCCCGCGAGTTCGGCCCGCCCCCCCCGATTCCTCCCCGAATCCGAGTCGCGAATCCCGTCTTTCGCTTCCGTCGCTACGCTCTCGGCCCGATGCGCACGCTCAACGTCGCTCTCCTCGGCCAGAAGTTCATGGGCCGCGCCCACAGCAACGCGTGGGGACAGGCCCCGAAGTTCTTCGACCTGCCGCTGCATCCGGTGATGCACACCGTCTGCGGTCGCGATGCGAAGGCGCTCGCGGCGTTCGCGGCGCGGTGGGGCTGGCGTTTCTCCACGACCGAATGGCGCTCGCTGCTGCACGACTCCGAGGTCGGCCTCGTCGACGTGTCGACGCCGAACGACGTGCATCGCGAGCCGTCGATCGCGTTCCTCGAGGCAGGCGTTCCGGTCGCGTGCGAGAAGCCGCTCGCGGGAACGCTGAAGGACGCGCGGGCGATGAAGGACGCCGCGGCGAAGTCGAAGGCGAAGTCGTTCGTGTGGTTCAACTACCGCCGCTGCCCGGCGATCGCGACCGCGTGGCAGCTCGTGCGCGACGGCCGCCTCGGGAAGATCTTCCACGTCCGCGCCACCTACCTGCAGAGCTGGGGCGGTCCATCGACTCCGCTCGTGTGGCGGTTCCGGAAAGGGAGCGCCGGCTCGGGCGCGCACGGCGACCTGAACGCGCACATCGTCGACCTGGCGCGCTTCCTCACCGGCGACGAGATCGTCGAGGTGAACGGCGCGATCGCGAAGACCTTCGTGAAGGAGCGCGTGATCCCCGGCACCAGGAAGAGGGGAAAGAGCGACGTCGACGACGCGGTCCTGTTCCTCGCGACGTTCGCGCGCGGCGCGGTCGCGTCGTTCGAGGCCACGCGCCTCGCGACGGGACACCTGAACCGCAACACGATCGAGTTGAACGGCGAGCACGGCGCGCTCCGGTTCGACTTCGAGGACATGAACGTGCTCTGGTTCCACGACGCGACGGTCGAGCGCAAGACGCAGGGATGGACGCGCATCGTGTGCACCGGAGCGGGCGCGCATCCCTACGCGGCGGCGTGGTGGCCCGAGGCGCACGTGCTCGGGTACGAGCACGGTTTCGTCAACATGGCTGCGGACGTGGTGCGCGCCGTCGCGGGCAAGCGCCCCGAGGTTCCGCTCCCCGACTTCGCCGACGCCTACGAGACGCAGCGCGTGCTCGAGGCGGCGCTCGTCTCCGCGAAGGAGCGCGCGGCGGTTCCGATGCACCAGATCAAGTGAGGATCGAGAGATGAGCGCACCGAATCGCCCCGTCTGCCTGTTCTCCGGCCAGTGGGCCGACCTTTCACTCGAGACGCTCGCGAAGAAGGCGAAAGCGTTCGGCTACGACGGGCTCGAGCTCGCCTGCTGGGGCGACCACTTCGACGTGACGCGCGCGGCGAAGGACAAGAACTACGCGAAGCAGCACTGGCAACTCCTGCAGGACTGCGGAGTGCTCTCGTTCGCGGTGTCGAACCACTTGGTCGGCCAGGCGGTGTGCGACCGCATCGACGAGCGGCACCAGGCGATCCTCCCGCCGCACGTGTGGGGCGACGGTGACCCGGAGGGCGTCCGCAAGCGCGCCGCGAAGGAGATGGTCGAGACCGCGAAGGCGGCGCGCAACTTCTTCGACGCCGCTCCGAAAGCGGTGAAGGACGTGCTGAAGGCGACCGGCAAGACCGTCGTCGTCGGCTTCACCGGCAGCGCGATCTGGCCGCTTCTCTATTCCTTCCCGCCGAACCTCCCGAAGCAGATCGAGCAGGGCTTCGCCGACTTCGGCAAGCGCTGGAAGCCGATCCTCGACCAGTACCAGAAGCTCGGCGTGTCGTTCGCGCTCGAGGTGCATCCGACGGAGATCGCGTTCGACGTCGCGTCGACGCGCCGCGCGCTCGCCGCCGTCGACGCGCACCCCGCGTTCGGCTTCAACTTCGACCCGTCGCACTTCGGCTACCAGGGCGTCGACGTGCTCGCTCTCATCAAGGAGATGGGCGCGCGCCTGTGGAACGTGCACGTGAAGGATTCCTGGTGGTCGGATCGCCCGACGCCGATCGGCGTGTTCGGCGGCCACACGGACTTCGGCGCCGAGGGCCGGTTCTGGGACTTCCGCTCGCCGGGTCGCGGCCGCGTCGACTTCGAGTCGATCGTGCGGCTCGTGAACCACCTCGGATACAAGGGTCCGCTCACCGTCGAGTGGGAGGATCCGATGATGGACCGCGAGGACGGCGCGCGCGAAGCCGCCGCGTTCACGCGGCGCCTCGACTTCAGGACGAGCGGCCGCGCCTTCGACGCGGCGTTCGCCGATCAGAAGTACTGACCCGCCCTCTCCCGCAGGCTCGGAGCCCGTTCGATGGAGACCCGCGCGCCGCTCGGTCGGCTGTCGCTGATGATGTTCCTGCAGTATGCGGTGTGGGGCGCGTGGATGCCCCTCGGCGGGATGTTCCTGAAGGGGCTCGGGTTCACGACGCAGGACATCGGCTCGATCCTCGGGCCGGCCGCCGCGGTGGGTGCGGTCCTCGCGCCGTTCATCGCCGGGCAGTTCGCGGACCGCCGGTTCAACACGGAGCGGTTCCTCTCGTTCCTCCTCTTGTGCGGCGGCATCGTGCAGTTCGTGCTCGCCGGGCAGACCGGGTTCACGCCGTGGCTCGTGCTCTCGATCGTCTACAGCGTGCTGTTCATGCCGACGCTCGGGCTCTCGAACTCGATGGCGTTCGCGAACCTCACCGATCGCACGCGACAGTTCCCCAAGGTTCGCGTGTGGGGGACGATCGGGTTCATCGCCGCGCTGTGGGCGTTCCCGATGGCGTGGCTTCAGCACGACCTGTCGTTCACCGCGACGCCGCCGTTCCTCGTCGGCCCCGAGCGCGCGGACGTGGGCGCGCGCCTGATCGACTCGTTGCGCTTCTCGGGGATCCTCTCGATCGTCTACGCGGTGTTCTGCCTGTTCCTGCCGCGCACGCCGCCGAAGAAGGACGCGGCCGAGACGCTCGCGTTCGCCGGCGCGTTCCGCCTGTTCAAGCGCCCGTCGTTCGCCGTGCTCGTGGTGGTGAGCGTGCTGCTCTGCTCGATCCACATGATCTACCACTTCGAGGGCGGCAACTATTTCGAGGCGATCGGGGTGCAGAAGAGCTCCGTCGGTCCGGCGCTCTCGGTCGGGCAGTTCAGCGAGATCCTGATGATCGCGTCGCTGGGCGTGCTGCTGTCGAAGCTCGGCTTCCGAACCGTGCTGTCGCTCGGCGCGCTCGCCTACGTCGCGCGCTACGGGATCTGGTCGCAGACGCAGTTGCCGGTGTCGGTGCTCGTCGCGAGCCAGGCGCTGCACGGCATCTGCTACGCGTGCTTCTACGCGGCCGCATACATCTACGTGGACCGGCTCGCGCCCGCGGACGTGCGGCACTCGGCGCAGACGGTGTTCAGCATCATCACGCTCGGCGCCGGGCCGCTGATCGGCGGCTGGCTCCTCAAGGAATGCGGGTCCTGGTTCCTGCTGCGCGACGGCAAGCTCGACTACCACGGAATGTGGATGCTGCTCGCCGGCATCGGCGCCGCCGGGTTCCTGGTGCTCGCGCTGTTCTTCCGCGACGAGGCCGGCCCGGAAACGAAGCCTGCCGCGAGTTGAAGGAATGTCCGGCACCGCGGCGCGCGGCGGAGCGGTTCCGTTCCGCATCGCGCTGAAGGCATACGCGAAGATCGCGGCGCTTTCGTTCGGCGGGCCGGCCGGCCAGATCGCGGTCATGCACCGGATCCTCGTCGAGGAAGATCGGCTCGTCTCCGAGGCGCGGTTCCTGCACGCGCTCAACTTCTGCATGTTGCTGCCCGGCCCCGAGGCGCAGCAGACGGTGACCTACGTGGGCTGGTTGCTGCACGGCTGGCGCGGCGGGCTCGCGGCCGGATCGCTGTTCATCCTGCCCGGCTTCCTCGCGCTGCTCGCGATCTCGTGGGCCTACGTCGCGTTCGCGGGCGCCGCGCCACTCGACGCCGTCCTGTTCGGTCTCAAGCCCGCGGTCCTCGCGATCGTGCTCGATGCTGTGATCCGCGTGGGGCGGCGCGCGCTGAAAGGCGCCGCGTCGGTCGCGATCGCGGCGGCGGCATTCGTCGCCGTGTTCGCCGGCGCGCCGTTCCCCGCGGTCGTGGCCGTCGCGGGAATCGTCGGGTTCGTGCTCGGCAGGACGGCGCCGGCCGTGCTCGGGCCGATCGCGACCGATCCGGGCGACGCGGCGCCGGAGCGCGCACGAAGTCTCCGTGCGACGATCGCCACCGCGCTCCTGTGGCTCGCGATCTGGGCGGCGCCGGTCGTGATCGCTCTCGCCACCGTCGGGTCCCGCACCGTGCTGGTCGACGTGGGACTGTTCTTCTCGAAGGTCGCGTGCGTCACGTTCGGCGGCGCCTACGCCGTGCTCGCCTACGTCGGCCGCGCCGCGGTCGATCAATTCCACTGGCTCACCGCGCCGGAGATGATCGACGGGCTCGGCTTCGCGGAGACGACCCCGGGCCCGCTGATCATGGTGCTGGAGTTCGTCGGCTTCCTCGCCGGCCACCGCGACCCGGGCCGCTTCGATCCGTGGAGCGCCGCGCTGCTCGCCGCCGGCATGACGACCTGGGTGACGTTCGCGCCGTGCTTCCTGTGGATCTTCACGTTCGCGCCGTACGTCGAGCGGCTGCGCGGCAACCGCGCCCTCGCCTCGGCGCTCGCGGCGATCACTGCCGCCGTCGTCGGCGTGATCGCGAACCTCGGCG
>CAZBOK010000347.1:0-5037 GCA_964493525.1 uncultured Phycisphaeraceae bacterium
CCACGTCGCTGCGCGGATCGCGGAAGATGCTGCAGAGCCTCTTCGAGAACCTCCTCGACAACGCCGCGAAGTTCACGCCCGGCCGCGTGGTCCACGTCGAGGTCGAAGTCACGCCGATCGACGCGCGCCGACTCCGCATCCGCGTCAGCGATCACGGCGAAGGCGTCGCTCCGGAACTGCTGAAGCGTCTGTTCACGCCGTTCTCGCAGCGCGACGCGGAGTTCACCGGCCAATCGGAAGGTCCCGGCCTCGGTCTGCTCCTGGTGCGCGAGGCAGTCGAACGCCACGGCGGCCGGCTGTTCGCCGAGTCGACGCTCGGCGTCGGCACTCGCTTCACCGCCGAGATCCGCTCCGCATGGGACGGCGCGACGTGAAGCGCGCGCGCGCGTTCACGCTGATCGAAGTCCTGATCCTGATCGTCGTTGGGCTCATCCTCGCGGCGGCCGCGATTCCTTCCTTCGTCTCGCTCGACGACCAGAAGGTGACCGCCGCCGCGAACGTCCTCGAAGCCGATCTCGAATACGTCCGCGCCCGATCGATCGGCACCGCGCTCTCGCACCGCCTCTCGTTCGACGCGGCGGCGGAGTCCTACAGCGTCGAGTGCCCCCCCGGCACGCTTCTCAACAACCCGTTGACCCGCAAGCAGTGGAAGCGGCCGCTCACGGACTCCGGGGTCGAGATCGTCTCGGCCACGTTCGGCACCGGAACCAAGGTGACGTTCGACGGCGCGGGCCGGCCGAGCGTGGGGGGGCGCGTCATCCTGAAGAAGGGAACCTTCCAGATCTGGGTCGACATCGCGGACGTGACCGGCGACGTCACCATCACCCCCAAGTGGTGACTCGCGCTCGATCGATCGGGACGCGATCGCTCATCCGAACCGAGGCGCGATTGACGAATCTCCGGCGAACTCATAAGGTGCCCGGTTCTTCCTGAGCACCCGAAGAGGCTGTCATGGCGAAGTCCAAGAAGGGCAAGCGCGAGTGGGTCTGGTTGCAGTGCACCGAGAGCGGTGACCTGAACTACCGGACGCAGATGGGCGTGCAGGGCGGCTTGCCCGAGAAGTTCAAGAGTGGCGGCGGCTTGAAGAAGTACTCGCCGCGCCTGCGCAAGAAGACGCTCCACAAAGTGAAGCGCGGCTGATTCGAGGGGGTTCTCGCGCGCCACATCGGTCGCGACCCTCGAGCACATGGTCCGGATCGAAGCGCAATACACCGGGCAACTGCGCGTCACCGCGCGTCACGGGCCGTCGGGCGCGACGCTCATCACGGATGCGCCGGTCGACAATCACGGCAAGGGAGAGTCGTTCTCGCCGACCGACCTCGTCGCCACCGCGCTCGGCACCTGCATGTTGACGGTGATGGGAATCGTCGCGGAGCGCCACGGCTGGGATCTGCGCGGCGCGCACGTCTCCGTCGAGAAGTCGATGGTCGCGGATCCGGTGCGCCGCATCGGGAAGCTCGCCGTCGTGATCACGTTCGGCAGCAAGTTTCCTCCGGACCAACGGAAGACGCTCGAAGCCGCCGCACTGACGTGTCCGGTCCACAAGAGTCTGCATCCGGACATCGCCGCGCCGGTGACGTTCGTCTACCCGATCTGACGGCCGCGCGCCGAGTCTCGAACGAAGGCGCCTGCCGGGTTGTGCGGACGCGCGGGGGTGCAATGGGGCGTCGGCCGAGAGCAATCCGGGAATCGACATCTGCAAACGCCTGCGCCGCGCGCTCGCATCGTCGCCGATCCCGTCGCGTGCGCGAGCCGATCACGGCTCCGTTGCGCGCCGACGACAAGCGGCACAAACTTCGTTCGCTCTGGGACTTCCACGGCAGCGCCGTATGCAACTCCGAGCGCGTGCGGACCGCGTCGATTGGCCGGCCGCGGCGCTGGAACCTTAATTGCCGTTCATTGCGCCGTGAACCGGGACGTTACCGGATCGCGAATCGTGGGTTATCATGCCTGGTCCAACTGAACCGGAGTTCCTCAATGCCGCTCTCGTGGCGCAAGGTCATCGTCCTCTCTTCGCTCTCACTCGGAATCCTCATCACGGCGACCGCGATTCGCGCCGCGACCTACCACCTCACGGGCGGAGGTTCGGCGACGACGGGTAAGCAGGAACCCACCGCATTTCCGATCGACTGGGAGCTGGGCCTCGATTCGACGGCTCACACGCTCAACCTCGAGATCACGATGCTCTTGCCGCCGATCCCGGGCACCTGGAAAGAGACGGGCGCGCTCACTTTCAAGGCGAACGCGCGCCAGGGCTACGAGGACTTCCTGACCACCGTGAACCCGGATTCGAAGCCGAAGGTCAAGTCGTTCAAGTTCCCGAAGGTGTTCATCCTCGGGACCACGCTCGGCGGCGAAGTGAAGGCGAAGTCGTCCGCGAAGTCGAACGGCAAGCGCCTGACGACGAACGTGAGCGGGTTCTTCTCGGGCGAACTCAATCCCTGATCGCGCGCGGCATCAGCCGACGTCGAACTTCACTCCCTGCGCGAGCGGCAGTTCCTTGCCGTAGTTGATCGTGTTGGTTTGCCGGCGCATGTAGGCCTTCCACGAGTCGCTTCCGGCCTCGCGGCCGCCGCCGGTCTCCTTCTCGCCGCCGAACGCGCCGCCGATCTCGGCGCCGCTCGTCCCGATGTTCACGTTCGCGATCCCGCAGTCCGACCCCGCCGCGGAGAGGAAGCGCTCCGCGGTTCGGAGGTCGTTCGTGAAGATCGACGACGAGAGCCCCTGCTCGACCGAGTTCTGCAGCGCGAGCGCCTCGTCGAAGCTGCCGACCTTGAAGACGTAGAGGATCGGCGCGAACGTCTCCTCGCGCCAGATCGTCATCTTCGCGTTCGCCGCCACGATGGTCGGCTCGACGAAGCAGCCCTTGCGATCGAGTCGCTTGCCGCCGGCGACGATCTTGCCGCCCTCGGCGACCGCGCGATCGAGCGCCGCGAACATCGCATCGACCGCGCCGCGGTGGATGAGCGGGCCCATCAGCGTGCCGGCCTCGAGCGGATCGCCGATCTTGACGCTGCGGTAGGCGGCGACGAGCTTCGCGAGCAGCGCGTCGTGCACCTTCTCGTGGACGATCAGGCGCCGCGTCGTCGTGCACCGTTGTCCGGCCGTTCCGACCGCGCCGAACAGGACGGCGCGCAATGCGAGGTCGAGGTTCGCGTCTTCCATCACGAGGAGCGCGTTGTTCCCGCCGAGCTCGAGGAGCGAGCGGCCGAGCCGCGCGCCGACGACCTCCGCGACGCGCTTCCCCATGCGGCACGAACCGGTCGCCGAGACGAGCGCGACGCGGCGGTCCTTCACCAACGTCTCGCCGATCGGCACGCCGCGACCGACGACCATGTTGAACACGCCCGCGATCCCGTGACGCTTCACCACCGGCTCGAGCAGCTTCTGCACCGCGATCGCGGTGAGCGGCGTGACCTCCGACGGCTTCCAGATCATCACGTCGCCGCAGACGGCGGCGAGCATCGCGTTCCATGCCCAGACGGCAACCGGGAAGTTGAACGCGGTGATGATCCCGACGAGCCCGAGCGGGTGCCACTGCTCGTACATCCGATGCTGCGCGCGCTCGCTGTGCATCGTCTGGCCGCAAAGCTGGCGCGACAGGCCGACCGCGAAGTCGGCGATGTCGATCATCTCCTGCACTTCGCCTTCGCCCTCCGACAGGATCTTCCCCATCTCGAGCGAGACGAGGCGTCCGAGCGCCGCCTTGTTGGCGCGCAGTTGCTCGCCGATCTGGCGCACGATCTCGCCGCGCTGTGGCGCGGGCATCATCCGCCAGCGCTCGAACGCCGCGAGCGCGCGGCGGGTCACGTCCTCGAGGACAGCGGGCTCGGCTTCGGTGACGCTCGCGATCCGCGTCTCCGAAGTCGGATCCAGCGAGTCGAGCGTCGCGCCGTGGGTCGCGATCGGGCCGGCGCCGTCGTGCGCGCCCGCGTTCGCGTCGGAGATGCCGAGCTGGCGGAGGAGGTCTTGGCTCATGCGTGGATCCGTGGTTCGAGGATCGGGGAAAGCGGAACAGTCTAGATGACCGCTCACGATTCGGCTCGGTCTCGGCATCCGAGCCGAATGGTGAACGGACGTGGCGCGGTAGTGTGGCGCCGATGATCACGCAGGATCGACTCGAAGGATTGCTCGACGTGCGCACGTGGATCGAGGCGCTCGATCACGCGATGTCGCACGACGCGCGCGTCGAATCGCTCGTGATCGACTCGATCGAGCGCGGGGCGAACGGCCAGTTCCGCCTCGGCCTGATCGGATCGCTCGCGCGCGGCGGTCGTCCGGTCGGCGCGGCGTGGTCGGTGACTGCCGTCGCCGACCTGAAGGAGTTCGCGCGATGCGTGCGCGACGTGCGGACGCAACGACCCGTGAAGCCCGCGGTCGGCCCCGCGTTCGTCGTGGTGCCCGAGCGTTCGGCGGTCATCATCGCGTTCCCGAACGACGCGGGCATGCCGAGGCTGCGGACGCTCGCGCGGCCCGCGCGGTTACGGATGCTCCTCGCGCTCGCGGACGACGCGGCGGGGATCCGTCGTTCGACGCCGGCGCTGACGCCGCTCCGCTATCGCCCGGAGTCGCGCTTCACGGGGCGGCTCTCCACGCCCGACGGCAAGCACGTGATCGTGCGTGCGTCACGCGATCGCAGCGCCGCGAACCGCGCTGTGGTTCTCGCACGCGCCTCCGCAACGCTCCCGTTCGTGCCGCGCCCGCTCGGCGCGGACGAGGACTCGAACGTGTTCCTCGAAGAACATCGCGCGGGCGCGCTGCTCGCCGAGCGGCTGAACCGACACGACGTCGGCCCGATCGTCGCCGAAACCGGACGTCGGCTCCGGCTGTTCCACGGCGTCGACATCGGCGGCTTGCAGGACATCCCCGTCCACGACGACGCCGCGCTGTTCGCGTCGCTCGACGAAGCGGTCGGCGAAATCGAAGCGCTCGACGAGGACGCGCATGCGCTCGCGCGCGACGTGCGCGCGAAGCTCGAAGCAGCGTGGCCATCGGCGCCCGAGCGTCCGCCGGTCCTCTGTCACGGCGCGTTCGACG
>CAZBOK010000348.1:0-5036 GCA_964493525.1 uncultured Phycisphaeraceae bacterium
GGTGACCGGCGCGGCGAATTCCTGCCGTGCTCCCGGCCGCGCGGCGCCCGCACCGGGCGCGCACCATGCAATCCGACACCGTTCCGACCGCGGGACCGACGCTGCGGAGCCTGTTCCGATCGAAACACCCGCTGGTGCGGATCGCCTCGATCTGCATCCCGCTGGCGGCGATCGGCGCCGGCATCGCGATCGGGCTCGCGAGCGGTGCGGGTGATCGACCGGCGGCCGCCGCGTCGACGGCGCCGGCGGAACCCGCGGCGACTCCGCTCACCACCCTCCCGAAGCCGACGCTTCCCGCCGGGCTCGACACGTCGTGGACCGGCGTCGTCGGGGTGTTCGCGGTGCTCGTCGCCGGCCTCGCCGCTCTCACTCTCGTCGCGCGCCGTGGACTCCGCGTGAAGCGCGGGAACGGCGCATTGCATCTCGTCGACACGCTTGCGCTCGGACCGCGCCGGCTGCTGCACGTCGTGCGCGTCAACCAACGGCTCTACCTCGTCGGCAATTCCGAGCGCGGGGTCTCCTACCTCGCGACGCTGCCGGACTCGGCGCTCGACGCGGCAGCGGCCGAGACCGTCGACCCCGCGGACGGCCGCGCCGACGGCGATGAGCTCGAAGCCGAGGCGACGTTCTCCCGTGTGTTCTCCGGCGCCGCAGCCGGCGCCGCGCGCGCCGCCGGAGCCGTCCGGTGACGAAGTCCGCGCGCTCCGTCTTCTTCGCCGCGCTCGCCGCTCTCGCCGTGCTGATCAGCGGCGTCGCGCTCGCCGAGGGCAGGGGTGCCGCGGCCAATCCCGGCGCGCCGATCGCTCCGATCGTCGCACCGCAAGTTCCCGCACCGGCCACCGGTCCGGCCGCGGGCGGCTCGTCCGACGCGCTCGGCGGACTCGGGACCGCGATCACCGATCTGTCGAAGCCGCTGCAGGTCCTGTTCGCGCTGTCGCTGCTCGTCTTCCTGCCGGCGCTGCTGCTCTCGATCACCTGCTACACGCGCGTCATCATCGTGCTGTCGTTCGTGCGTCGCGCGCTCGGCGCGCCGGAGTTGCCGCCGAACCCGATCCTGATGGGACTCGCGCTGTTCCTGACCGCGGCGATCATGGCGCCGACGTTCGGCCGCATCCACGACGACGCGATCAAGCCGTACAGCGACGGTTCGCTCGGAGTGATCGACGCGCTCGGCAAGGCGGAGGCGCCGCTCAAGGAGTTCCTGCTGCGGCAGACGCGCGAAGACGACCTCGCGCTGTCGCTCGATCTCGCGCACGTCGAGCGTCCCGATCAGCCCGCGTCCGTTCCGCTGCGCGCCGCGGTCCCCGCGTTCGTGCTGTCGGAGCTGCGCACCGCGTTCCGCATGGGGTTCCTGATCTTCCTGCCGTTCGTGTTGATCGACCTCGTGGTCGCGGCCGTCCTCCTCGCGCTCGGCATGTTCATGCTGCCGCCGACGCTGATCGCGACGCCGCTCAAGCTGCTGCTGTTCGTCCTCGTCGACGGATGGTCGCTCGTCATCAAGTCCCTCTTCCTGTCGTTCGCGTCCTGACGGAGCACGGCCGAATGGACCAAGGACTCGCCGTCGAGCTCGCGCGACAGACGCTGATCGCCGCGTTGACGGTCTGCGCGCCGTTGCTCGCTGCGATCCTGCTGGTCGCGCTCGTCCTCGCGATTCTGCAGACGGTCCTCAACCTGCAGGAGCAGACCCTCACCGTCGTCCCGAAGATCGTGATCGCGGTCCTGCTGACGGTGCTCCTCCTCCCTTGGGTGCTGTCCCGCCTCGTCGATTTCACCGTGCCGATCCTGTCCGAGCTGTTGGTGCGGAGAGTCTGATGGACGCCGCGCTGCTCGATCAGATCCCGATCCTCGCGGTGCTGCGCCTGCTGGCGTTCGCCGTCGGGTTCCCGCTGTTCGCGGGGCCGGGGTCGCCGCGCCACGTCCGCCTCGTCGTCACGCTGGTGCTCGCTCTCGTCGTGATCCCGACCGCGTCGCTCGGGCCGGCGACGCACGGCGCGTCGCTCGTGATCGCGGTACCGCTCGAGGTGCTGCTCGGGCTCGCGCTCGGCTACGCGTTCTCCCTCCCGTTCCACGCGCTCACGATCACCGGCGAACTGCTCGGGCAGGAGATGGGCCTGAACACCGCGGCGCAGATCGATCCCGTCACCGGCCGCGCGTCGCCGCTCATGTCGCGCCTGTTCGAGATGCTCGGCATGGTGCTGTTCGTCGAGTTCGGCGGCTTCGCGCTGTTGATGCGGACGCTGCGCGCGTCATTCGAGCTCGCGCCGGCCGGCGCGATCGCGCATCCGACCGCGTGGATCCAACCGATGATCGCCGGTTCCACCGCCGCCGTCACGCACGGCGTCGGCACCGCGTTCCCGGTCGCCGCGCTGCTCCTCCTGCTCACGTTCTTCGCCGCCGTCGCGTCGCGCGTGCTGCCGCGACTGCACCTGTTCGACTTCGCATGGGCCGTTCGGCTCATGGCCGCGATGGTCCTGATCGTGCTGATCCTCCCGCGCATCGGTCCGCGGCTCCTCGACTTCACTCAGGACGTCGTCGAACGCGTCGGCGTCGTGCTCGGAGGTCGCTGAACGATGTCCGACGTCGATCGCGATCAACGGACCGAGGCGCCGAGCGAGAAGCGGCGCGCGAACGCGCGCGAGGAAGGCCGCGTCGCCCAGTCGCACGACTTCACGTTCGCCGTGATCCTGCTCGCGGCGCTGCTCACGCTCCTCGCGATGGGCACGCGGATCCGGGACGCGTTCTTCGAGTCGTTCGACGGCGTGCTGCGCCCGATCTCTTCCGGCGCGCGCGACCTCGGCGCGGATTCCGCGGCGGCCGCGCTGAAGACGCTCCTGCTCGAGACGCTCGCGTGCGTCCTGCCGCTGTTCGTGGTCCTCGTTCCCGTCTCCGTCGCGGCGGCGATGCTGCAGATCGGCTTCCACCCGGTGCCGCAAAAGCTCGCCCCGAAGCTCGAACGCCTGGCGCCGAACCTCTCGCTCGGACGGTTCGTGAACACGAAGAGCCTGATCGAGACGCTGACGTCGCTGCTCAAGCTCGCCGTGTTGATCGCCGCGGCCGCCTTCGCGACGGGACATCGCATGCAGCCGCTGTTCGCCAGCGAATCGCCCGGGATCGCGTTCGCGCTGGTGACGAGCCTCGGCACGCGCCTCCTGCTCTCGGTGACCGCCGCGCTCGTCCTGCTCGGCGCGTTCGACTTGTTCCTCAAGCGGCGCGACCTCGAGAAGGACCTGCGCATGACGAAGGAAGAAGCGAAGCAGGAAGCGAAGGACGCGCAGGGCGACCCGGAGATCCGCGGTCGAATCCGCCGGCGTCAGCGCGAGATGGGCCTGCGACGCATGATGGACCAGGTGCCGAAGGCGTCCGCGGTCGTCACGAACCCGACGCACTTCGCGATCGCGCTCAAGTGGCAGAGCGGGATGACGGCGCCGCGCGTCGTCGCCAAGGGCCGCGACTTCGTCGCGCAGCGCATCAAGGAGATCGCGAAGCAGGCGTCGGTCCCGATCGTCGAGAACCCGCCGCTCGCGCGCGCGCTGTTCAAGGCGTGCGAGGTCGGGTCGGAGATCCCGCCGGCGCTGTACCAGGCCGTCGCTGAACTGCTCGCCGCCATCCTCCGCGCGCGGCGCCGCCTCGGGAGGACCGCATGAGCTCCGCGGCCACCAAAGCGGTCGACGCGGCGCCCGGCGCCGGCGATTCGAGCACGCGCGGCGAGATCACGCTGGTCATCGCGGTCGGGCTCCTGCTCGTCCTGCTGATCCTGCCGCTGCCGACGCGCGTCCTCGACGTGCTGCTCGCCGGCAACCTGACGCTCACGCTGCTCGTGTTGTTCAACGTGCTCGCCACGCCGGCGCCGCGCGAGTTCACGGCGTTCCCGTCGTTGCTGCTGTTCCTGACCCTGTTGCGACTCGGACTGAACGTCGCGAGCGCGCGGTTGATCCTGCTGAAGGGCGACGCGGGCCGCGTGATCGAAGCGTTCGGCAACTACGTGGTCGGCGGCAACCTCGTGGTCGGGATGATCATCTTCGCGATCCTCGTGATCGTGCAGTTCGTCGTCATCACGAAGGGCGCGGGCCGCATCTCGGAAGTCGCGGCGCGCTTCACGTTGGACGGTTTGCCCGGCAAGCAGATGGCGATCGACGCCGACCTGAACGCCGGCGTCATCACCGGCGAGGAAGCGCGCGATCGCCGGCGCGACCTGATGAAGGAGAGCGAGTTCTACGGCGCGATGGACGGCGCCTCGAAGTTCGTCCGCGGCGACGCCGTCGCGGGGCTCGTGATCACCGTCGTCAACCTCATCGGCGGCGGAGTGATGGGCTTGATGCAGGGCATGGACCTGAGCTCGGCGGCGCACCGCTACTCGATCCTCTCGGTCGGCGATGGCCTCGTCGCGCAGGTGCCCGCGCTCGTCGTGTCGACCGCGGGTGCGCTGCTCGTCACCAAATCTTCGAGCGCGTCGTCGCTGTCGGGCGAACTCGCGTCGCAACTGTTCACGCGCTGGCGCAGCTTCATGCTCGTGTCGGCCGCGACGATCCTGCTCGCGCTGATGCCGGGGCTGCCGGCGGTGCCGTTCCTCCTGCTCGCGGCCGCGGTGTTCGCGTTCGGCCGCGTGACCAAGAAGCGGCAGGAGGACGCGCGCAAGAAGCTCGAAGCGCCGCAGAAGTCGGCGCGCCCGGAGCCGCAGCAGATCGAGGAACTGCTGCAGGTCGATCGCATTCTCGTCGAAGTCGGCTACCGACTCGTCGCCCTGGTGAACGGCGGCGCATCGGGCGGCCTGCTCGAGCGGATCGCGCAATTGCGCAAGCGGTTCGCGGGCGACCTCGGCATCGTGCTCCCGCCGATCCGCGTCCGCGACTCCGCGTCGATCGATCCGCGCGGCTACCGCGTCCTGCTCGCGGGCGAGACCGTTGCCGAAGGCTCGCTGTCGCCGGGCTCGGTGCTCGCGATGGCGCCGTCCGGAGACGCGGGCGCGAGCCCGCCGATCGAGGGCGTCGTGACGCGCGATCCGACGTTCGGCCTGCCCGCGCTCTGGGTCCGCGAGG
>CAZBOK010000349.1:0-5035 GCA_964493525.1 uncultured Phycisphaeraceae bacterium
CGTGGTGCACACGTCGAGCGTCGTCGCGGTCGGCGCCGCGCGCACGCCGCGGCAACTCGACGAGAGCGCGGAGTGGGACTGCGCCGATCTGAAGTCGCCCTACTTCGACACGAAGCGCGCGGCGGAGGACGAGGTGCGCCGCGGGATCGACGCCGGGCTGGACGCGGTGATCGTGAATCCCTCCGCGGTGATCGGTCCCGGCGAGCCGCGCGGCAACCTCGCGGGGATCGCGGAGCGTCTCGCGCGGGGCAAGCGGGTCAGCGTGCCGCCCGGCGGCGTGAACATCGTCGCGCTCGGGGACGTGGTCGCGGGGCACCTGCTCGCGATGGAGCGCGGTGCGCGCGGCGAGCGATACCTGCTCGCCGGGGAGAACGTGAGTTGGAAGGAGTTGGTGTCGCGCGTCGCGCGCGTGCTCGCGGTCGAGCGGCCGATCACCACGATCCCGCGCTGGCTCTATTCGGCGGTGGTCGCCGGCTCCGCGCTGGCGGATCGATTCGTCGACTTGAATGCGCCGCTGTGTCCGGGCGCGCTGCGGCCGATGGCGCGGTTCAGTTGGTTCACGAACGCGAAGGCGATCGCCGACCTCGGCTGGCGGCCGGGAGACGTCGGGCCCGCGCTCGCGGCGGCGCTCGCCGAGCCGCGCGAACGAGCGCGGCTCGGCTGAGCTCCAGAGCCTCGACTCAGTTGCGCCGCGCCGGCGGTTGGATCGCGCGCGAAGGTGACGTCGTCCACATCGGACGACCATCCGCCTGCCGCAGCATCAGCACCTGATCGCCCTGACGCATCTGGGTCCCGACGACGATGCGCCGTCCGCCATGCACGCTCTCGTATCCGGTCACCGTGATCGGCGCGTTCTGCTGGAGCACGATCTGGTGCGACTGGAGATAGTCGCGCGGAG
Organism: uncultured Phycisphaeraceae bacterium; assembly: GCA_964493525.1. Classification (GTDB taxonomy): domain Bacteria; phylum Planctomycetota; class B15-G4; order B15-G4; family JADJEK01; genus CAZBOK01. The sequence continues at coordinate 899 of CAZBOK010000349.1, forward strand.
CGAGGTAGCACTCGATCGGACCGCGTTCGGTCTGCAGGACGCAGTGGGTCCCGGAGCCGACGTCGTGGAACGGAGCGTCATCGATGATCTCGGTCACGGTGCCGACGATCGGCAGGGGCGCGTTCGAGTACCAATCGCGCCGCGAGAACTCCCAGTACGGCGCGCGTCCGTAGTACCGGTGCAGTTCGATCGCCCATTGGCGGTCCGCCATGTTCGGCCAGTTGTCCGGATCGAAACCCGGCGCCTCGGCGAGCATGTCTTGGTCCGCGTCGAGCAGGAACGTCTTGCCGTCCTCGGAGAGAGTGAGCGCCGCCCACGGCATCGCGAACAGCTTCTTCGCGCCGCCGAACAACGCTCCGCCGGACTGGACGACCGCGTACGCGATGTCGCCGTTCGAGGGGTCGAGCACGAGATCCTTGATCTCCGCGAGCTTCTCGCCGGCGGCGTTCTTCACGTCCGCACCGATCACTTGCGACGCCTTCACGATGCGCGAAGTGAACAATCGTGCGTCAGAAAGTGCCGCATCGCCCTGCGAGGTCGTGAAGACCGGAGGATCCTGGGAGCGCGCCGATTGCAGAGCGCCGATCGCGATGACGGCCGCGGTGGCGAGGCTGGGGACGATCCATCTGGAGTTCATGCTCGGCTCCCGGTTGTGGGGCGGAAAAAGCGGCGATCGAGTCCGCGCATCAACGCGCCGCCACGGTGATCTTGAACGACTCGGACGCAGTGATGCCGTTCGCCGACGTCACGCGCACGTTGACCACTTGGTCCTTCACGACGGTCGCCGTCGCGTCGGCGCTGAGGTTCAGCGTGAGCTTGCTATCGTCCGACGGAATCGTCATCGACGTGTTCGTCACGTGGATGCCCGCGGGGAGATCCGAGATCGCGACCGTGAGCGGACCGTCGAACTTGCTGCGATTCACGCGCACGTCGACGTCTCCGGTCTCGCCCTGCTGGATGTGCTCGTCGCTCGGCTTGTAGATCGTCAGCTTCTCGCCGGAGAGGCCGACCGCGGTCTGCTTCTCGCACGCACCGAGACCTGCGGCGGCGGCAAGAAGGAGGGAGAGAGCGAAGGTACGGATCATTGGATTGCTCCGGTTCGAACGGTGAGTGGATTCGGACACCGGGAGCGACGAGAGCAACGGTCGTACCGGCGCGGGCGCCGCGTGCGCGCATCGCGCTCGCTCGAGACGCGTCCGCGACCACACATGCGCCGCGATCACCACGCGATTCTGCAAAGGGCACCGCACACGCAGCGGGCGACTCACGCGAGCGAGCGGGCGCGCGGCACGCCGCTTGTGCCGTCGCCGCCGCTTCTTCCCACTCAGAACGAGAGGACGTCATGAACAAGGCAATCGCAATCGGCTTGGTGATCGCGGGCGCGGTGATGCTCGTGATCGGGTTCAGCGCGAAGGACTCACTCGCCTCGCAGACCTCGGAGCTCTTCCACGACGCGCCGAGCAACAAGGCGCTCGTGCTGCTGATCGGCGGCGCCGTCTGCGCGATCGTCGGCGTGATCGGTCTGCTGCGCCGACCGGCCGTCGCCTGAACGCGGTCCGCGCTCAGGCCGGCGCGGGCTGCAGGTGCGCGAGCTCGGAGAGCTGGGACTTCGCGGCGCCGATCGAGTCCAAGACGCGATCGGCGCCCGCTTCGATCAGTGCCGGCGCGTCCCGCTCCCCGCGCGGCCCGGCGCCGAAGCGTCCGACCAGGATCTTCAACGACGGGAAGCGCATCCGCAGCCGCAAGACGACGGATCGGATGCGCGCGACGCCGTCCGGCGGACACGACGCGACGAACACGATCCCCGGATCGAGCTCCTCGACCATCGCGAGGATCTCCGACAACAGCAGCTCGTCGCCCGCGATGCGGAACTCGATCTCGCGGATGTCCGCGACCACCTGCTGCACCATCCTCAGCATGAGCCCGTCGCCGCGTCCGACGACCGGGACGCCCAGCACGAGTTGGCGGACCTCTTCGTGCGTCATCTCCGGCGCCGGCGGCTCGTCCGCGGCGCGCGCTTCGCGCTGCTTCGCGCGCCGCGCCTCAAGCGAATCGAGGGTCGCGGCGATCGTCTCGAACGCGAACGCGACGTCCCCTTCGTCGATCTCCTCGCGGCCGGCGTCGCGCGTCATCGCGTTCACCGCCGGCACGAGCAACGCGTCGTGGATCCCTTCGGCGCCCCCTTCTTCTTTCAGCTCCGTGTCGACGATCTGCTTCGCCTCGTCCGCGTCCTTGGCGAGCAGGCGCTGGTAGTACCGCGTGGACGCCGGGATCACCGGGTCGTCCGCGAGCATCGTGTGCAGGAAGCCGAGCTCGGGGACGTACTTCGACAACACGAGGATGCACACCGTCATCGGTGCGGCGAGCAGGAGTCCGACGGGGCCCCACAGCCAGGTCCAGAACGCCGCCGCGATGAGCAGCGCGACCTGCGAGATGCCGATGCCGCGCGCGACCCAGATCGGCTCGAGCACGACGTTCGCGATCAGCTCGATGACCGAGAACAGACCGATGACCCGGAGCGCGAGCGACCAGTCCGGGCTCTGCGCGAGACCGATCAGGAGCGGGAGCAGCGCGGCGATCCACACGCCGACGTACGGGATGAAGCGCAGCGCGAACGCGAGCAGCCCCCACAGGAGCGCGTAGTCGATGCCGAGCAGCCAGAGTCCGCCGGCGATCGCGGCGCCGCACACGAAGTTCACGAGCGACTGCGCGCGCAAGTAGGAGCCGATCCGATCGCCGGCTTCGTCGAGCGCTTTGGTGGTGAGCGTGAGGTGGCTGCTGCCGATGATCCGGATCAACCGGTCGCGCAGCTCCCGCCGCTGCAGGAGGATGAACGCGAGCAGCGCGCAGAACAGGACGATGCGGCCGATCTCGGCGAACAGCGTCGGCAGCGCCGGAAGGAAAGCGTGGTCGTTGGTGACCGCGACCGGGATCGCGTCCGGATGCGATGCCGTGGGCGGCGCGCTCTTCCCGAGCTCGGCGACGATTCCCTCGATGCTCTGCTTCGCCCGCTCGGAGATCGGCCCCTTGCCGACGCTCCGCAACTGCTCGATGCGCGCGACGATGTTCTGCTGATAGTTCGGGAGCTCTTCCGCGAGCCGCAGCCCCTGGTGCAGCACGAGCCACGAGAGCCCGCCGATCGACATGAGGAACAGGACGATCACCAGCAGGGGCGAGAAGACGCGCCCGAAGTGCCAGCGCTGCAGACGATCCGCCAGCGGCCCGAGCAGGAACGCGAGCAGGATCGCGAGCACGATCGGAACCAGCACCGTCTGCGCGAACCACAGCGCGCCGAACACGAGAAACGCTGATCCGAGGGCGAGCACCGGGCGCTTGACGTCCGTCCTTCCGTGCAACGGGTCGGCCTCGCCGCTCGAGCCTTCGGATCCGCTGGGCGGTCGCGTCACTCGTCGTCACCTCCGGGTGGGTGCGCGTGAACCAGGTCTTGGCGCGCGATCGGCGGCCGGTGGATCTCCTGCTCGAGAGACGGGCGGCGGCGGCGGTGGAACGGCGCGAGCGCGCGCGGCCGGCCCTGTCGCACCGAGCGGTACAACGCCTCGATGACGCGCACGTCCGCGAGCCCCTCCCAGCCGGACGGCTCGGGGTCGCGTCCGGAGAGGACGCAGTCGGAGAACTCGACGATCTCGGCGCCGAACTGGTCGCGCTTCACGAAGCGGCGGTGCTGCGTCCGATCGTCGCTGGTGACGCACATCTCGATCGGCTCCGCATATTCGTAGGCCGACTCGAGGCACAGATCGCCGCGCGTCCCGATCACGCGATAACCGCCGACGTCCGCGGCGCCGAAGCTGCACGTGAACGACGCGAGACGATCGCCCGGGAAGCGCAGGATGCAGCTCGCCGCCTCCTCGACCTCACGAAAGCGGCGCTCCGATCCGTCGACCGCGAGCGCGAACGCTTCGATCGGCTCCGCGGCGAACAGCGAGCGTGCGGCGTTGATGCAGTAGATGCCGATGTCCCACAACGTGCCGCCGCCGCGCTCGCGCTGCAGTCGGATGTTGTCCACGTCGCGCACCTGCATGGTGAAGTTCGAACTGAAGATCCGCGGCTCGCCGATCTCGCCGGAGCGCACGATCTCCGCCGCGGTGAGGTTCGCGCGCTCGAAGTGCAGGCGGTAGG
>CAZBOK010000350.1:0-5026 GCA_964493525.1 uncultured Phycisphaeraceae bacterium
TCATGAGCTACCGCTGGCCGGGCAACGTCCGCGAGCTCGAGAACACGATCGAGCGCGCCGTCGTCCTCGACCCGGGCGAGACGCTCGAGCGCGAGCACATCAGCGTCGGCGAGAACAAGTCGCGCGGCGACGACCTCGACGTGTCGCGCCACGTCGGGCGCAGCCTCGACGAGCTCGAACGCGCGATGATCCTGCGCACGCTCGAGAGCACGAACCAGAGCCGCAAGGAGGCCGCGCGCCTGCTCGGCGTCACCTCGCGGACCCTGACCAACAAGATCGCCCGCTACCGCAAGCTCGGCATCGAGGTCGGACCGCCGCGCAAGTCCGCGCAGCGCGCCGCGACCGCGATCGAAGGGGGTGAAGCATGAGCGGCGTCGACTTCCGGCTGATCACCGCGGCCCTCGACGGACTCTCGCTGCGTCACCGCGTGACGTCGGCGAACCTCGCGAACCAGAGCACGCCCGGCTACCGCCGGCGCGAGGTGACGTTCGAGGACCAGCTCGAGCGGGCCGCGCACGGCGGGACGTTCGAGCCGCGCATCCGCGAAGACCGCACGAAGGGCGACGGCGACGGCAACAACGTCGATCCCGATCAGGAGAACGCGGAGCTGAACCGCATCGAGATCCAGTTCCAGACGCTCACGCAGGCGTTGTCGGCGCAGGCGTCGCTCATGCGCTCCGCCATCACGGGCCGCGGTTGATCGGGAGCCGACGGAAGATGCACACCAAAGAGACGCATCCGTTCCGAGTGCTCGACATCGCGGGCTCCGGCCTCGCGGCCGAGCGCAAGCGGCTCGAAGTCATCGCCGCGAACCTCGCGAACGCGAACACGGTGAAGTCGCCCGACGGCGGCCCGTATCGGCGTCGCGAGATCGTGTTCGAGTCGGTGCTCGACGGCCACGCCGGCGACTCCGACCGGCTGCCGAGCGTGAAGGTGAAGGGCGTCGTGAAGGACATGTCCGACCTGCGCCGAGTGTTCGACCCGGGTCACCCGAACGCGGACAAGGACGGCTACGTCACCTACCCGAACGTCGATCCGATGTTCGAGATGGTCGACCTGATGCAGGCGATGCGGAGCTACGAGGCGTCGCTGCGCTCCGTGCGCGCGTTCCGAACCATGGTCGACGCCGCGCTGCGGATCGGGAGGGCGTGATGGGTCCCGTCGACATCTCCTCGATCGGACCGATCACCGGCATCGGCGCCGACGCGAAGTCCGGCGGCGCCGCGGCGACGTCCGGCGGCGGCGGCTTCGGCGATCTGTTCGCGAAGCTCGTGAACAACGCGAACGGGACGCAGGCGCACTCCGACCAGTTGGTCGAGTCGTTGGCGAAGGGCGAGCCGACGGACGTCCACCAGGTGATGGTCGCGTTGACGGAAGCCGAGCTCGCGTTCCGAACCGTGCTCGAAGTCCGCAACCGGCTGATCGAGGCCTACCAGGAAGTCCAACGCATGCCGGTCTGACGACCGTGCGACGCGACGAACCCACGACTGAGACGACGGAAACGGTGAGACCCGAGTGAAAGCGATCTTCGACCAACTGAAGGGGATGTGGACGGGAGGCACCGCGCAGCAGCGCGGCCTCGCGATCCTCTCCACCCTCGTTCTCGCGCTCGGGATCTCCGCCGCGGTCTGGTTCGCGACGCGCCCGGATCCGGCGCTCCTGTTCGGCGGCCTCGAGCCGGCGGACGCGAGCGCGGTGGTGGACGAGCTGCGCGCCGCCGGCGTCGAGCCGGAGGTGCGCGATGGCGGCCGATCGGTGTGGGTGCCGAAGGACAAAGTTGCCGAACTGCGCATGCGCGTGTCGAGCGCCGGTCTGCCGCGCGGGAGCGGGACCGGCTGGGAGCTGTTCGACAAGTCGAACTTCGGCGTGTCGGACTTTGTGCAGAACGTCAACTACCGCCGCGCGCTCGAGGGCGAGCTCGCGCGCGACGTCGCCAGCTTCGACGCCGTCGAGAGCGCGTCGGTGCGCATCAGCACTCCGCGCCGCTCGCCGTTCGTCGGCGACCGCCAGCAGCCGAAGGCGTCGGTGGTGCTGAAGCTGCGCGCCGGCGGCGTGCTCCCCGCGAACAACGTGCAGGCGATCCAGCACTTCGTGGCCGGCGCGGTCGAGGGCCTCGACGCGGGCGACGTGCGAGTGATGGATACCGAGATGCGACTGCTCTCGCGGAACGGCGGCGACGCCGTCGCCGCGGAAACCGACAACCAGCTCGAGTTCCGCGCGCGGGAGGAAGAGTCGCGCCGCAAGAGCGCCGAAGAGATGCTCGCGCGAGTCGGCGTCCAGGCGGACGTTCGCGTCGCGATGGAGTTCGACTTCCAGCGGCTGCGCGAGACCTCCGAGAAATACGCGCCGACCGGAACGGTCGCGAGCGAGACCGTCGAGTCGCACTCGACGAAGGGCGGCCAGTCGAGCTCGGGCGGCCCGGTGGGGACCGAGCAGACCATCAAGGAGCCGACTCCTCCCGGCGACGGCGTCACCAGCGACGAGCGCCAGGAGACCGCGACCACCACGTACAACGTCAGCCGCACGGTCGCGGAGCGCCAGCTCACGACGCCCGTGCTGAAGCGCATCTCGGTGTCGCTGGTCGTCGACAAGTCGCACGAAGCGGATCTCACGCGCATCGAGGAAGTCGTGAAGACCGCCGTCGGGTTCGACAAGAACCGCGGCGACACGATCAGCACGCTCTCCTATGCGTTCGCGACGCCCGAGACGAACACCGAGCCGGAGCCGGGCGGCAGCGCGCTGATGCCGATCCTCATCGAGCGCGGCGTCGAGGTCCTCGGGATCATCGGCGCGATCGTGATCCTGATGCAGGTGCTGCGCGTCGCATCGAAGCGCGAGGCGCCGCGGCCGCGCGCCGTCGTCGGCGCCGGCAACGCGGGAGCGGACGGCGCGCGCGGCGCGCCGCGCAACCGAGCCGGAGCCGGCGGTGCAGCAGGCGGCGGCGGCTCCACCGCGGCCGAGGAACTCCTGCCGCTCGACGACGACAGCGTCCCGGTCCGCGACCTCGTGAAGATCGCCGTGGAGCGCAACAAGGAGCGCGCCACGCGCGTGCTGCGTGACTGGATGCAGGAAGGCGGTTCGAACTGATGTCCGGCGGCGGCGCCAAGAAAGTCGCGACGTTCCTGCTCGCGCTCGACCACGCGACTGCGGCGGAGCTGTTGAAGGCGTTGCCCGAGCTGGAGCGGCGCGCCGTCACGGAAGCGCTTGCCGACATGTCGGACACGTTCCTCGATCGCGAGATGCAGGAAGCGCTCCTGCGCGACTTCCGCGAGGGACTGAAGAAGTCGAACGGCACCACCGCGCCGCCCGACGCGATCGCGGGACTGCTCGCGCGCGCGCTCGGCCAGCACGGCAAGACCTACGCCGACCGCATCCAGCTCGTGAAGCGCCTCGACACCGCGCGCGCGCGGCTCGAGATGCTCGACGGGCCGTCGTTCGCGTTCCTGCTGGCGAAGGAGCATCCGCAGGTGATCGCGGTGGTGCTGCTCGCGCTCGGCCCGACCAAGGCATCGGAGGCGTTGCCGCACTTCACCGTCGAGCTGCAGCAGGACCTGGTGCAGCGCATGGTCTTCATGGAACCGACGACCGACCTGATGCAGGTCACCGTGCTCGAAGGCGTCGTCGATCGCGCGCACTCGCTCGACGAGAAGCACGCTGCGAGCGGCGACGACGAGCGCCTGAAGAACGTCGCTCGCATGCTGAACAAGTTCAACGACGAGGCGCGCAAGACGATGATGGCGAACCTCGAGGCGGTCGATCCGCAGCGCGCGCAGCGCGTGCGCGACCAGATGTTCACGTTCGACGACCTCCAGAAGCTCGGACCGCGCGACGTCCAACGCATCCTGGCCGGGATCGACGGCAAAGTCCTCGCGCTCGCGCTCAAGGGCGCGACGCCGGAATCGGCGAGCTGCGTGCTCGCGAACCTGTCGAAGCGCGCGCAGGAGCGTGTCGCCGAGGAGAAGGACACGCTCGGCGCCGTGCGTCTGTCGGAAGTCCGCAAGGCGCAATCGGAGATCGCCGCCGTCGCGCTCGACCTGATCCAGCGCGGCGAGATCAAGTTCGCGGGGGAAACGGAGGACGCCCTTGTCCAGTGAGCTGCACGTCCGCTTCCCGAACCGCCCGTTCGCCGTGCGGATCCTCGGTGGCCTGCCGTCGTCGCGCGGCCCGCGCTCGGCGATGTTGACGACGTCCGGCGCGTCGAGTCCGCCGCCGCAGCCGGTCGCGGCCGCGCCGATCGAACACCAGCGCGTGCAGGAAGCGATCACGCAACTGCGTCGCTCCGTCGATCAGGGGCTCGAGTCGATCGAGCACCGCGTCGAGGCGGAGATCCGCGCGCTCGAGCCGCAGCTCGTGTCGCTCGCGGTCGGCATCGTGAAGAAGCTGCTCGGACATGCGCGCGCGAACGGCGGCTTCGATCCGTCGGAGCTGGTGCAGGACGCGCTGCGCCGCGTGACGGAAGGACTGCGCGAACCGCGGCCGGTCATCGTGCGTGCGCCCGCGGCGACGATCGCGCTCCTGTCCAGGGGGATTGCCGCGTCCGAAACCGCGGATCCGGGGCCGCGAACGCAGTTCATCGCGGACGCGTCGCTCGCTCCGGGAACCTGCGAAGTCGACTGCGACATGCGTCGCGTCCGCATCGATCTCGATCGCGAGCTGGCGCGCATCGAACGCGCGCTCGCCGGCGGGAGCACCGCCGACGGAGGCGCGGCGTGACGACGTCCCGACTCATCGACCTCTCGCGCTACCTCGACCTGCTCGAGGACGTCGCGCCGTACCCGGTGGTGGGCGCGGTGACCCGCGTCATCGGCATCACGGCGGAGTGCCGCGGTGTGACGATGCGGCTCGGCGACCTCTGCGAGATCGAGAGCGAGCGATCGACCGACGGCGCGCCGCTCATCGCGGAAGCGATCGGCTTCAAGGGCGACGTCACGGTGCTGATGCCGTTCTCCGACCTCGCGGGCATCGCGCCCGGTGCGAAGGTGCGCGCGCTCCACGCTCCGCTCACCGCGCCGTGCGGCGACGCCTT
>CAZBOK010000351.1:0-5011 GCA_964493525.1 uncultured Phycisphaeraceae bacterium
GCGAGTCGTCGCGCGAGATCGAGCCGCTCGCGACCGGCGCGGCGCGTGGGCCGGTCGACGGCGCGCAACGCAACGATGTCGAGGCGAAGAGCGCGGTCGGCGCGCGGCGCGTCGCGGTGCGATCGTCGCTCGGCCTCGCGCTGCCGGCCGTGCGCGTGACCGCCGGCGACGCGGAGACCGTCGAGGTGCCGCTCGCAAACGGCGTCGCGGACCTCGGTCGCTTCGGCGATGCGACCGTCGAGTTGGGCGCGATCGGCCACGTGCGGGCTCCGGTCGACGCGCGCGCGACAGAGATCGTGCTCGAACCGGACGCGTCGCTGATCGTGACCGCACCGAACCTGCAGGCGCTCGTGACGAGCGTTCGCCTCGACCACGGCGTGCCCGAGATCGACGCCCGGATCGCGACGCAGGAGTTGAACGGGTTCGTCGATACCGACCGCTTCGCGATCGCCGCGGCCGAGTCCGCCCACGAGGTCGACTTCGCGCTCGCGCTGGTGACCGGTCACGAGCTGCGCGTCGCGTGGCGGCCGGTGTCCGGGCATCACGACGTGTACGTCGTTCATCTCCCCGACCTCTCACCGCTCGGCGCGCCCACGCCCGTGATCGTGCTCCCGCGCGACGCGCCGATCTCGGCGACGCACGACGTCGAGCTCCATCTGTTCAACCTCTCGAAGAACGCGGACGGAAAGGAGACGCGCACGCTCCTTCAGGATCGGCCGGCGTGGGGATTCGTGAACGTCGAGGTGCCGCTCGTCGACGTGCGGCGACACCTCGATTCACTGCCCACGTCGATCGAGCTCGACGCGGTCCCGACGGGCCTGCGCTACGCGCTCACGCTGATCGACCACGCGAGCGGCGCGTTCGGCCGCGCGTTCTTCGTGCACACCGGCGCGCCGGTCGAAGTGCCGCTGGTCGCGCCGTGGACGCTGTTCGGCCGCTTCGAGGTCGAGCCGCAACTCGGCGTCGCGCCGCCCGATCAGGCGTCCTTCGCCGGCTCGCTCGCGACGCCGGAGCGATCGAAGCCGGGCGACGAACTGGACGACGGTTGGTACTTCGATCGGTGGTCGTGTGCGCTTTCACCGCAGGGCGCGTTCGAGTTCCGTTTCCCGCCCGACGTCACCCCGCGCGATGACGCGGCGTTCCCGCCGCCGCGCGTGGCGAAGCTGCGGATCGACGTGAGCGGCTTCGCGCGTCGCACGATCCATCTCACGTTGCCCGATCCCGGCCGCGTCGACCTCGGCACGATCCGGCTCGATCCGAAGGGCCACGTGATCGTCGTGCGCGGTGGCGCGAGGCTGCACGATCAGGGAGTCTTGTGAGCCTCGCGCACTTTCGTGTCGACGATCGTCCGATGACCGCGAGAGTGGTCGACGATGCCCTGATCGCGAACGGCGACCTCGCCCTGTTCGTGAAGCCGGTCGAGGGCGGCCCGTTCGATTTCGAGTCGCGCTTCCCACCGCGGCTCGTGCAGCGACTCGCCGACGGCGCCCAGGCGCTGACGCTCCTCGGCATGAACGTGTACGACCTCGAGCCGCAGCGCGAATTCGAGGTGCGGTTCCCGAAGGTCACCGCGACCAACGCCCGAACCCACCTCGCGATCGGCTGGACGTGGAACGGGATCGACGTGGACCAAGGCGGCGACGTTTTCGAGCCCGGGATGACGCGCGCCTTCAGCGCGAAGTTGACTGCTCCGGACGGCGCGCAGCTCTGGTGGGACTTCGGCGACGGCAAGTTCGAAGCGCCCGCGCACCGCCAACCGCTCGCGTCGCCCGTGACCGTCATCGACGATCCGTGAGCGGGGTCCGCGGTCACTTGGCTCGGACAACGAGCGCCCCAAGCGTTGCCGGTTCGGCGAGCGCCGCTTCCGGGGGGTCTCATTTGGGGATTCCGACGCGCGCGACCGACGCGCGATCCCGTCAACCGGCGTCCCGGTCATGCCGCGTCGACCTCGAATCGCGCGACGTCCGGTCCGAACTCCACGAAGCTCGCCCCGCAGTCCGCGCCTCGCCGATGCACGGCGAGGACTCGGAGATCTTTTTCCACGCCATCTGCGTCCGCCTGCAACTCGGACCCGCGGCGAGGGCGCGCCGACGCGCACCGCTCGTCCTGCGCGGTCCAATGCGGGATCGATCGCGGCGCGCAGCGGCGCGGAATCGATCCCCACCGCACTTGCTTTCGCCACATCCGCGATGCGTCCATTCGGGCCGTAGCGCGAGCGGCAGCGGGTGCGAGGGGTTCGGGAGCAGCATCCGCAGCGAGGACGCCGGCGCGCGTCGTGCATCGCCGTCGGTCCTCAGAGCGCGGAGTGCATCGCCTCCAGCGCAGATCCGCAGCGTGGACCCGCGGTCTCCCCGGACCCCTCGCACCCGCTGCCGCGGATTAGACGGAGCACTACCTAGTTATCCCGGTAGGTCCGACTACCATCGCCCCCCCTGCTCACTGCAGTTGAAGAAAGAAGAATCGAGTGACCCCCTACCACTCGACGCTCGCCGCTCGCGGCGCGCTCGCCCATCGTGTCTTCGTCGCCAGTGTCGTTTTCGCGTTCGCCTGCGTTTCGCCCGCGCGCGCTCAACTCTCACAAAAGCAGAAGCTCGTTGCGCCGGACGGCATCGCCGGCAACTCGTTCGGCATCGCGGTCGATGCATCGCCCGATCGCCTCGTCGTCGGCGCCGCGCACGCGCCGGGCGCATCCGCCGGCGCGGCCTACGTGTACACGCGCCAACCCGACGACACGTGGACGTTCGATGCGCGCATCTCGGTCGGCACCGCGATCACGTTCGGCGATCGCGTCGCGATCTGGAACGATCGGGTCGCCGTGCGCACGAGCCTGCCCGGCGTCGCCGGCGGCACCGTGCTCACGTTCGACCGCGTCGCCGGCACGTGGACGCAGTCCGGACTGTTCTCCGCGCCGAACTTCACCGAGCCGATCGGCGACGTCGCGGTCGGGCCGACCGACCTCGCGATGAGCGCGGGCCACAAGGTCTACACGATGAAGCCGCTCGGCTTCGGTTGGACCTACAGCCAGACGCTGACGCCGCCGGCCGGGCTCAACGTGCAGAGCATCGCGATCGGCGAGGACGTGCTCGTCGTCGGCGAGTTCGAGTCGTCCGGCTCCGCCGGGTTCGGCGACGTCGCGGTGTACAAGCGCACGGTCAGCGGCCTGTGGATCTTCGCGCAGGACCTGCCGCCGAGCGACCTCCCCGCGGGACAACATCAGAACTACGGGAGGAACGTCGCGCTCGGCGACGGCGTGATCGTCGTCGACTGCGACGCCGGCGCCTACGTGTACGAGCTCGTCGGCGCGACCTGGACGCTGGCCGGGCACCTGCCGAACACCGGCGTCCCCGCGGCATCCGGAAAGCGCGCGTACCTCGCCCATCCCGCGACGAACTCGATCGACGTCCGCGAACGCCAGCCCGACGCGAGCTGGCCGCTCCTCGAGACCGAAGTGCCGGGCGACGGCGTGGCGGGCGACACGTTCGGCGCCGCGCTCGCGACGCGCGCCGGCCAGCTCGTGGTCGGCTCGCCGCAGGACGACGACCTCGGCGGAGAATCCGGGTCGGTCTACGTCGAGACGATCGTGCCCCCGCTCACGATCGATCGCACGACGCTCTCGCTCTCGTCCGGCGGCGTCGTGAACTTCACGCTCACGCCCGGCCTCCCCCAAGCCGGCCGCATCTACTGGACGTTCGGCAGCCTCACCGGCACCGCGCCCGGCCTGTCGATCGGGTTGCTGCACCTGCCGCTGAACCAGGACAACTACCTGCTCTTCACGATGGCGTCCCCGAACGTGCTGCCGCTCGTCAACTCGCTGAACGTCCTCGACGCCGCCGGCCACGGCGCCGCGGCGTTCGTCCTCGTGCCGGTGGCCATCCCCACGCTCGCCGGCACGCAAGTCTCCCACGCGTTCATCACGCTCAAGAACGCGAACCCCGCGTGGGTCAGCAACGCGCAGACGTTCACGCTCGTCCCGTGAGGTTCTGACTTCGACGCACGGCGTCCGAACCGGGCGCCAGCACAACGGTGGGATCGATCGCAGATCGATCCCACCGCCCTTGCTTTCGCCCGAGAGAGAGACCGCCGGGCCCCGACTCCCGAGCGCCGGCACCCACGACTCCCCGATCAGTCCCCGATCACTTCATGCAGCCCGTTGCTGATCGACAACCCCCGCACCGCACCCGGATCCGCTCCGAACGCCTGCATATAGAGGTGGATCCCCACGAACGACGGATCGTTCGCGAGCGTGAACGCGAACACGGCGTCGCCGTTGCCGGCGCCCGCGCCCGGGATCGGCAGCGGCACGAAGAAGAACGGCGGGTTCGGATTCACGAGCAACTGGCCGCCGTAGAAGTTCACGCTCGCGGGAAGGATGCCGAGCGCGAGGTAGCCGACCGTGCCGCCGAGGAAGTTCGCGAACTCGAGACCGACCTCGGCGCCGGGACACGGCGAGAAGATGCCGCGCAGCTCGGGCACGAAGCCGCCGCTGCCCGCGATGCCGGCGCCGTACGGCGTGAAGCTGCCGTCGCACGGGTTCGAGTCGGCGGGCACGGCGATGCCGTCGATCTCGCCGAGCGTCGGGTTGCGGTAGATCTCGGTGAGCGAGCCGTCGGCGTGCACGCGCACGAGGTTCGACAGGCGCGACGTGACGAGCAGCCCGCCGGCACGTGAGAGCTTGAGGTCGTTGCAGCCGGCGAGGAAGCTCGGATCGAACGCGAACGTGGTCGCTTCGCCGGTGTCGAGTCGGAAGCGGACGACGCGGCTCGTGCCGTACATCGCGACGAAAAGGTTGCCCGAGCCGTCGGCGACGACGCCGCCCGGCGCGGAGATGAGCGGCGACGAGGAGAACGGCGTGACGACGCCGGCCGCGTCGATCTTCACGATCGTGTCGCCGACGTTGTTCGCCACGTAGAGCGTGCCGTCGGGCGCGTAGGCGAGTCCGCCCGGACCGTCGAGCAGCCCGCCGGACGACGCCGCGTCCGCGATCAGCGTCTGCACTCCGGTCGACGACACG
>CAZBOK010000352.1:0-4991 GCA_964493525.1 uncultured Phycisphaeraceae bacterium
AGTGCCTGCGGCGCTACGCGGAGCTTCCGGAGCGCGTGGCGTGACGCGGTCGAACGTCGGGCTCGTGCGCGTCGCGTGGGTCGCGTTCGCGGCGGCGGTCGCGCTCGGCGTGTCGCGAGAAATCGCGCTGCGGCAAGCGGCGGCGCTCGAGACGCCGTTGTCGTCCTCGCTCTCGATGCGGCCGATCCTCTGGTTCAGCTTCCTCTGCGTCGCCGTGGTCGCGCTCGCGATCGCGTCGGCGCCCGTCGGGCGCGCGCGACTCGCGCTGCTCGTCGGAGCGCCGATCGCGGGCGCCGCGTACCTCTCCGCGCTGCGCGAATGGATGTGGCTCGCCGTCCTGGTCGGATCCGCCGTCGCGTTCGCGTGGGAGACGCTGCGCCCCGGGGCATCGTCGCCGGCGGCGCGCTCGTCGCCGCGCGTCATCCTCGCGGGAGCGATCGTCGCGCTCGCGATGTTCGTCTGCGCCGATCTCCGGCGGACGGTCGAGCCGGAGCCGTCGATCGGCGCCGGCGCGCCGGCGACGACCGAGTGGTCGAGCGCATCGGCCATCGTGCTCGACGCGTCGAACGCGCTCGAAGTGCCGGGCGCGTGGCGCGACTTCGAGCTCACCGCGAACGTCCGGATGCTCGGCACGTCGACGCTCGAGATCCGCATGCGCGCGCCGCGCGTGGGGGAAGCGGTCGGCATCGCGCTGCTCATGGGCTCCGACCCGCGTCTCACCACGACGTTCGCGCGCGAGACGCGTGCGGACCTGCGTCCGATCGGCGGTCGCGAAGATCCCGTGCGCGAAGGGCTGAGCCACACGATCGCCGTGCGCGCGAGCGGCGAGCGCTACTCCCTCGCTGTCGACGGGAAGCCGTTGATCGGCGCGCGCGACCGGCAGTTCGAATCCGGAACGATCACCCTGCTCGCCGCGACCGGCTCCGTCGAAATGCGCGACGTCCGCGTCTCGCCGCTGCCGGCGGCGGCTCCCGAGATGCGCGCGGACGTCGCGCGGATCGCGTTCCTCGCGATGGTCGTCCTGATCGCGCTGTGCGGCTTCGCGGCGAGCCGGCTGCTGCCGGTGGAAGGGATCGAATGCGCGGGCTCCACCGTCGCGGCGGCGCTCGTCCTCTCCCTCGCGTTCGTCGCGGAGCGATTTGACGCGTCGCCGGGGCCGCGCGTGGCGCTGCTCGCGCTGGCGGCGGGATTCTCGCTTGCGCCGCTCCTGCGCGCGCGTCCGTTCGATGCCGCGGCGACGGTCGTCGTCCTGCCGCTCGCGTTGCTCGTCGCCGGCATCGCGGCGATCCCGGCCGACCTCTTCGGTCGCGCACGTGATTCCGCCGTGCTGGCGCTCGATCGCTGGTCGTGGCCGACGCTCGACGACGACATCGCGTGGCTCGAGCATCCGTTCCTGCGCTTCGGCAACGGTTGGCTCGCGCGTCACTCGTTCGCTGACATGCATCGATCGAGCGTCGCGGACGGTGAGGCGCGCCCCGCGATCCTCGTGTGCGGGGCCGTCGGCGACGCGGCGTCGGCGCTCGAGGCGGGCGGTCGCGTCGTGGCGGTTACCGGAGTCGACGCCGCGGCGGTGCCGCGGTGGTTGCCGAGCGCGCTGCCGAAGCGCGGCGGCCCGCACGTTTTGTGGATCGACTTCCCGAAGCCCGGAGCGCCCGCTCGGCCGGGCGCCGGGGCGATCGAGCGCGACGCGTACGTGGAGCTCGCGCTGTCGCGCTACGCCGAGGCGGCCGTGCGCCGATCGCCGTGCGCCGCGCTCTCGTCGCACCGGCCGCCGTCCCGAGCGGACGTCGAGTCGGCCGGCGCCGCCGCGCTCGATCGTCGATTCGCCGCGCTCGCGGAGGCGGTGGCCGGCGCCGGCGGCCGGTTCCTCCGCGTGCCCGACGCGGCTGCCGCTCGCACGGCGATCGACTCCCTCCTCGCGGAGCAGCAGAAGTGACCGACTCCCGTCCCGCCCGCGCCGCGGCGCTCGCCGTGGTCTTCCTCGGTTTCGTGTTCGGACTGTTCGAGCTGTTCGACCTCGACTTCGGACTCGCGCGGGCGACCGGGCGCTGGATCCTCGACCACCACGCGGTGCCGCACGAGAACGTGATGTCGGAGGTGAACGCGCACCACGCGTGGGTCGACGACAAGTGGCTGTTCCACGTGCTGGCGGCGGTGGTCGTGGAAAAGCTGCCTCCCGCGCTCGGCGTGATCCTGCGCGCGCTGCTCGTCGCGTTCCTCGCGCTCCTGCTCACGCGGCCGCCGCGCGGGGAGGAGCAAACGCCCGAGCGGCGGATCCTCGCCGCGGCGATCGCCGTCGTCGCGCTGGTCGCGTCGAACGAGCGCTTCTGGTTCCGACCGGAGCTGTTCACGCTCCTCTTCCTCGCGTCGTTCGCGCGGACGCTGTGCGCGGTGTCGGCGGTCGGCGCGAAGGACATCGTCGCGCTCGTGATGCTGCAGGCGTTCTGGGTCAACCTGCACGGTTACTTCGTGCTCGGGCCGATCGTCGCGACGCTGTCGCTCGTCGGCCGGCTCGTCGACGGCGCGCTCACGCGCCGGCCGGCGAATGACCTCGCGCCGCGCTTCCTGCTCGTGCCGCTCCTGGTCGCGGCGTGCCTGCTCAACCCGTACGGCGTCGATCTGCTGTGGTCGCCCGTCGAGCTGGTGAAGGACCTGCGCGAGCACATCGCGCTCTATTCCGCCGCGATCGTCGAGTTCGTGCCGACGTTCTCGCGCGCGCTGCCCGACCCGCTGCCGTCCGACCTGATCGCGTACCGCGTGCTCCTCGGCATCGGCGGCGCGGCGCTCGTCGTCGGGCTCGCGCGGCGGCGCGTCCGCCTGCAGGAGCTGGTCCCGCTCGCCGCGCTCGTCGTGATGTCGCTCGAAGTGCGGCGCAACGTGTCGCTGTTCGCGGTCGCGCTGCCGCCGATCGCCGCGCGCTGGCTCTCGCCCGGCCGGTGGCCGCAACTGCTCGGCGGAACTGCGTCGGCGGCCGTGATCGTCGTCTCGCTCGCGCTCGCCGCGCTGGTCGGGACCGATCGCGTCGCGGTGCACGATCGACTCGACCGTCGCTTCGGCGTGAGCGCGTTCGGCGCGGCGCATCCCGTGGAGGAGGTCGAGTTCGTCCGCAGCGAGCTGCCGAAGGGCGTGCTCTTCAACTCGTTCTCGTTCGGGAGCTTTTTCACCGGACAGTGCTTCCCCGAGCGCGCGGCGTTCATCGACGGCAACACGGCCGGCTACCCGACGTCGTTTCTGCAGGAGTACGTCGACTTCGTGACCGGCAAGACGGCGACCGACGCGTTCATCGCGAAGTTCGGGATCACGCAGTTCCTGGTGAAGCCGGGCAACCCGGTCACCGACCGGCTGCTTGCCGACGATCGCTTCGTGCCGGTGTTCCTAGGTCGACATGCGCTCGTCCTGGTGAAGCGCGGGCCGGAGCACGACGAGGTCATCCGCAAGTTCGATCTGCGCGCGGCTGCGAAAGCCGGCAAGTTTGTCGCCGCGGTCTCGTCGGAGCCGAGCTCGATCCGCGCCGTGCTGCCGACGGCCGAATGGAATCGGGCGCGGTTCTTCTCGGGAGTCGGCCGCGCCGATCTCGCGGAGGCCGCGCTCCGGGAGACGCTCGCGATCCTGCCCGGCCTCGCACAGGCGCGTGTCGACCTCGGCATCGCGCTGCGCGCGGAGGGGAAGCTGCCGGACGCGAAGGCCGAGCTGTCGCGCGCGTGCTCCGAGCTGCCGCGCGACCCCCAGGCGGCGCTGTTCCTCGCGTTCGTGCTCGCCGACCTGCGCGACCTGCCCGGCGCGCGACGCGAGGCGGAGCGCGCCCTCGAGATCGATCCGAACTTCGTGCCGGCGCACCGATTCCTCGCCGGGCTCCTGCGCGCGATCGGCTCCGCGGCGGACGCCGATCAGCATCAGCGCGAAGCGGAACGCATCGAGGCGGCAAGACGCTGATCGAGCTCGCGGGCGGCCCCGGGCGCGACGCCCACCGCAAGATTGCCGACGCGCGCCGATTGAATCGGGGGGAGCGCACTTCGTACCTTCTGCGCCCGACGCGGCGCAGTTCAGCGCTGGTCGCCACTGTCACCGCCACTGTCACGAAGGAGGAGTCATGGGTCGGTTCCGCAGCCTGACGACGGTCCTTGCCGGAGCGCTCGCGCTCGCGGGGCTGTCGGGATGCACGCTCGAGCACTGGTCGACGGCGAACTTCCCGTCGGTCGCGACGTCGGCGATGGCCGGCGGCCGCCACTTCGAGCCGAAGGGGTACGTGCACGCCGAGGCGTGGACCCCCGCCTTCTTCTACGTGTTCCCGTTGATGCCTTCGATGAACGCGCAGACGGCGCAGGAGAACGCGCTCGCGGTCGCGCGCAACGTGCTCGGCGCCGACACGCTGACCGACGTGAAGGTCGAGGTCGACACGCACATGTGGTTCTTCTGGATCATGGGCTGGCGCGAAGCGCACGTCTCGGCGACGGCGATCTCGACCAAGTGATCGGAGCGCGCGCGGGCGGGCAGTTCTCCGCGCGTCGCGCTCAGAGCGATTTCAGGAACGCGAGCACGCAACCGAGCTGACGCTCGTCGAGCGCGTCGGGCGCGACGCGACCGCCCTCGGGTGCGAGCGATTCGGGCGTGCTCCCGACTTGGGGCAGCCGCTTCGCAGACTCGAAGGTCAGGTACACGACGTCGCGCAACTCGCGGACGTGCCGCCGCAGTGCGGCGCCGAGATCGTCGACCGATCCGTCGCGGAAATACGGCGCCGTGCGGCGGACCTCCCACAGCGAGAGCGTCTGGCGGTCACCCCGCGAGTCGGCCGCGAACGCGTAGCCGCCGGCGCTCGTCGCGGTGGCCGAGACATTCGACAGCCGGCCGGACAATCGATTCGGAAGCGGGCCGCAGATCGTCGGCCCCGTCCGGCCCCGGTTCCGCGGGTTCAACCGAACGATGTGCATCCGTCCGTCCGTGAGTCCGGGCCCGGAGTGGCACGACGAGCAGCGGCCCGCGCCGGTGAAGAG
>CAZBOK010000353.1:0-4962 GCA_964493525.1 uncultured Phycisphaeraceae bacterium
CCCGACGCTCGAGGAGCGCGCGGCCGCGGCGAAGGCCGACGGCGCCGCGTGGGGCGTCGAGCGGCGCGCGGGCTTCTTCGGCGGCCGTCTCGGCGGCACGCCCGGCATGGACGCGCGCAAGCGCGCCGTCGCGATGTGGACCGAAGGGTCGCTGGTGCCGTGCGTCGGCGCGATGGGCGGCGCGGCGGTCGTCGGCGTCGACCCGGTCGAGAACCACCCGATCGTCCAGCACGGCTTCGGCTTCCTGGTGCCGGTCGCCGCGGGAGCCGCCGCGTGAAGTTCACGATCCGCGCCGAATCCCCGCTGCACGTCGGCGACGGCGCGACGCTCGCGTGGCTCGACTGGTTCCTCGACGACGCCGGCATCCACGTGATCGACGTGCCCGCGATCCTCGAGCAGGCCGCGGTCGCGCGCGAGGACGTCGCCGAGGAGTTCGCCCGCTTCACCGATCACGTCGCGGGCCGGATGCGCGAGGTCGACGACCAGCTCGACGAAGCGCGCGGCCGTGCGAAGGACGAACTGATGCGCGGGCTGCGCGAGGAGTCGTCGCCGCTGCGCTTCCTCGCCGACGGTCTGAAGAACGACGTGCTCGCGCGCGCCGTCGCGCACGGCGACTTCGACCGCTACCGCGTCGAGTTCTGGGGCGGACGCCTCGACCGCCGCCTCGAGATCCGCTCGCAGGCGAAGGATGCGAACGGCGGCCCGACGATCCCCGGCTCGACGTTGAAAGGCCAGCTCCGCAGCGCGCTCGCCCACGCCGCGCTCGCCACCGCGGGCGAAGAAGTCGCGTCGCGCGTGCTCGCGGGCGGCGACGGGCTGCACGGGTGGAACCGCGATCTCGCCGAATCGACGCCCGGGCGCGCGCGCTTCCGGTTCGCGACCGATCTCGAAGCGCGGCTGTTCCGCACGCCGAGCGGCTCGCGCTCGCACGTCGATGCGAACGACCGCCGCGTCGACCTCCTGCGCTTCCTCTCGGTCTCCGACCCGGTCCGCTCGCGCGCGTCGCTCGTGGCGCTCCGCGTCTCGCCGTTCAAGAAGGCGAAGGGCAAGCAGGGCGATCACCTCGTGCCGGTGCAGCCGTCGATGATCGAGGCGATCGCGCCGGGCGGCGAGTTCGAGTTCGAGCTGCGCGTCGACGCGCTCGCGTTGAAGCGCGCGGCGAACGCGCCGAACTCCGGCTTCGATCCGCTCGCGCGCGACGAGTTCTTCGCGTTGTTCGCGCGCACCTTCGGTCCGTCGCGCGACGACTTGCGCGCGTGGGCTCCCGCCGAGATCGAGGAGCGCGTGCTGTCGGCGGTCGAGGTGTCGCTCGCCGCGCGCAAGAGCTCGCTGTTCGCCCGCGAGAACGCGTGGCTCGACCGCGTCGGCGCCTCGCGCGACGCGCCGGTGCGCGCGATGCTCGACCGCGTCGCGAACGCCGCGGACCGCCTGCCGCTCCGCATCGGCGCCGGTCAAGGTCTCCACGGCGTCACGCTGCTCTCCGCGATCGAGAGCCACGCCCAGCTCGCCGACCCGCTCGCGCGCATCTTCGCGCGCGTCGGCCTCGGGCTTCCGCCGCGCGCACGACGCGAGCGCGCCGAGCGGGAAGCGCAGCGCATGGAGACGGCGCGCTCGCGCGGCCGCGATTCGAACGCGGCGTCGCCGACGCTGCCCGCGTCACTGGTCGAAGAGCGCCGCGATCCGAAGTCGCTGCCGACGACGCGCCGTTACACGATGGCCGGCGGCATGCCCGAGGAGCCGTTCGGCATTGCGTCGCTCGTGCGCGGCGAGATGCCGGCGGAAGCCCCGGTGATCGAGCGGCCGAAGCGCGCCCCGGCGCAGGTCGAGCCCGACTTCGAGCGCGAGCCGCGCCGCGAGCGAGCGCCGCAGCGTCGCGACGACCGCGATGCGCGCGGTCCCGGCGGTCCGCGTGGACCCGGCGGGCCGGGCGCGCCCGGCGACGGCCGGCGGCGCGACGGCGGCAAGCGCGGCGGACGTCGCGACGATCGCGAGACGCGCGAGCCGATCGAGGTGCGCCCCGAGCCGCGCGATCCGCGCAAGTCGCTCAAGCTGAAGAAGCCGCTCTCTCCCGCGCCGCGTCCGCGCCGCGACGAGCCCGAGCGCGGCGGACCGCCGGTCCCCGACCGCCCGGCGACGTCCGACGACATCCAGAAGCTCCTGAAGAAATTCGGCCCGCAGCGCTGATCGCAGCGAGATCGCGTCCGTGCGATCCGGATCGGGTTTCCGTCACGATCCGTTCCCACCGAGGTTCCAACGCATGCGTGCATCGCTCGTCGCTTCGTACATCTCCGCGCTCCTCCTCTGTCGCGCGCCGCTCGCGAGCGCGTCGAACCCGGAGCAGCAGGCGCGGAAGGCGGCCGTCAAGGCGCTGAAGAAGAACCTCCCACCCGCGGCGGCGGAGTTCGCGCTCGCGGTGAACGGCGCGCGCGACGAGCTGCTCGCGGCTCTCGATGACTGGGACGCCGGCGTGAAGGAGCACGGGCTGACGACGATCCAGCAGGGGTTCCTCTGGGTGCTGCTGCGGAACTTCCAGTCCGCGTTGAACGTGAAGATGAAGCTGCTCACGAACAAGTTCGCGGGCGCGCAGAGCGAGTCGTTCGACATCGCGCACGACGCGGGGATTCCGCTCACCGACATGCCGGACGACTTCAGCGTCGGCACGGGCGGCAAAGTCGACCAGTTCCTCGCGAAGCAACAGCAGCTCGTGTCGCGCGCGTATGACAAAGTCCGCAAGCGTCTCGCGCGCATCGCGAAACACCTGCGTCAGCACGAGCATGCCGAGCTCCGCTTCCGTCTCGCTCCGCCGCGCCCGCTCGTGGCGCCCGTCGTCTTCGACAACGGCTTCCTCGTCACCTCGGACGAGTTCGACCTGCACCGCATCGACGTGCTGCTCGCGTTCAGCGACGTGACCGTCGACGGGGACGTGCGCTTCTACCTCGCGGGATCCGCGGCGGAGGCGGAGGCGACCATTTACGTCTCGGCGCGGGATTCCCTGCACCATGACGACGTCTCCGTCGACGATGCGGACGCGGACGGGCGATGGGCGATCTCCATCGGGACGTTCGCCGAAGGGAACACCGTGCTGCAGGCGGGGCAGGGAGGCAATCCGCGCGGCTTCGACATCGTGGTGCTGGGAATGCGCTGAAGCGCGGCCGAAGACTCCGCGCTCCCGTCGACCGCGACGATCGGGTAGGACCGTGCGGCCCGACCGGTCCCGTCACGGAGTCCTCCGACATGCGTCGAGTCGTTTTCGGTTCGTTCGTCGTCGCACTGCTCCCGATCGTCGCGCCGCACGCTCGCGCCGATGCGGCGTCGCAGGCGCGCAAGGCGGCGATCAAGGCGTTGAAGCAGCACGGGAAAACGTTCGTGAAAGCGTTCGCGCAAGGCATCGCGACGGAACGCGACACGCTTCTCGACGCGATCGACTCGTTCGACGCGCAGGTGCGAGCGCTCGGCTACGCCAACTTCGGCGGGACGAACCTCGCTGTCCCGTTGGCGACGTATCTCGAAAACGTCGGCGCGCAGACGCGCGAGTTCACGAACGGGTTGGCTCTCCCCGAGGACTCGATCTACGACACCGCGTTCTCGGCCGGGATCACCAACGCGGAGATGCCGGCGGACTTCCGCTTCTCGACCGGCGGCAAGTGCGACGAGATCGTCGCGAGGTGCGGGGCAGTGATCGACAAGGCGAACGCGAAGATCGCGCGGCGGCTCGGCAAGCTCGCGAAGCGGCTGCGCAAGAAGGAGCACGAATTCTTCGCGTTCCACATCGAGCGCCCGGCGAGCCCGCTCGCGCCGCTGATGTTGAACATGGGCTGGGCGGACGCTTCGTCGGTCCTGCGTCCGCCGAACATCGATGGCGTGCTCACCTTCAGCGACGTGACCGCGCCGAACGACGGCGAGGTCTACGTGCTCGGTTCCGCGAACCCGACCCTCATGAACTTGCCCGTCACCGTGATGGACGTGACGGCGGCGATGCAAACGGTGCCGATCAGCCCGACGGCAGCGGGACGGTGGGCGTTCACGACGACGAGCCGTCCCGAAGGCAACGTGCTCTGCAGCGTGACCGCGTCTCCAGTCATGTTCGTCTGCGACGCGGTGGTGATCGGGATCGAGTGACGCGCGCGCGTCACTCCTCCTGCTTGTCCATCCGCTTCTCGAGCGCCGGCAACAGGACGCGCTTCACCCAGCCGTACTCCGGCTCGAGTGCGAGCGCTCGTTCGTAGGCCTTCTTCGCGTCGTCGTCGCGTCCGACTTTCTCGAGTGCCCGGCCCAGCCACGCGAGCGATTCGACGCGGCCCCATTCCGGCGCGAGCGGATCGTCGTGCCGCTCCTTCTCCGCGAGCTGAACGGACTTCTCGAAGTCCTTCACCGCGACCTCGGGATCGCCGCCGAACATCGGCGGAGTGTGGAGCTTCGCGGCGCCGCGCGCGATCCACACGCGCGGGTTTTCCGGCGCGAGCTTCACGGCTTCCTCGACGAGGTCGGTCGACTTCTGCCCGAGCGTCGCGCCGAGCATGAAGTTCTTCGAGATCTGGATGCCGTAGATCGATGCGAGCAGCGCCTTCGCGTCCGCGGAGTGCGGGTCCTTCTCGACGGCGGCTTCGCAGTGCTTCGCCGCGTCCTTCAACGCCTGCGCCTGGACCTTCGGCTCGGTGAGCGTGTTCACCGCCTGCGTCGATTCGACCCACGCGAGGTGGTAGAGCGCGGGCGCGCTCGACGCGTCGGCGGCGACCGCGGCCGCGAACGCGTCGCGTGCGGCGGCGAGCGGACGGGCGTCCGCCGCGGACACCGCCTCGTGCGCGAGGCGTTTGCCTTCGGCGATCCTGGCGCGGCACGCTTCCGCGGGAGAGGATTCTTGCGTCGTGATCTGCAGGCACAGGGAAGCGACGAGAACGAGCAACGGGAGCGTCATGCGGAACTCCTTCCTCGGTGACCGCATGCTTGGTGGCGGTGTAGGGC